>JAJRZI010000085.1 GCA_024275295.1 Gammaproteobacteria bacterium
TCTGGTCTGTCTACCCAACACCACGGTAGGCATTGCGCACACCGCTATTGAACGACTCAGAGAGAAAATCAGCCAAATCAAGATCCGGATCGCTGATGATATTGAGATCAGCATTACTGCCTCATTTGGGATCACCCTGTTATCTGCTGATGAGGATTGGAGCATGGCCATTGAACATGCTGATGAAGCCATGTATCAGGCCAAGACCAGAGGTAGAAACAGGGTTGTTGTTTGGAAGGAAGAGGTTGGAAAATAACCTATGGCTTTCGAGCATAGACATCATCAAAAACAGTTTCCAGCTTTTTATTGACACCCCGCAGCTGGTCGATCACCTGTTTTGCCCAATCAAAGTACTCACGCCTTCTTTGCAGGCTCCACTCTGTCGGAGGGCACTCAACAACATCCCTTAGATTACAGATCTTATCCGCCAGCTTTACCAGCTTGGCCTGGTCGCTAATGTGAGCGGCATGCTTGATCTGTAGCTGCTTCCTCTCTGCTTTGGGCAGATTAAAGTCATCCGTAACCTCCATAACAATCTGACTGATAAGTTCCCCAAAAACCTGCTCCAGCTCCTCTTGGGTGGTCTCGGTATCCTCTACCGTATCATGCAGCAGTGCGCTACAGATTATATCTACATCAATTATATTAGCCTCACAGCTAAGCACCTCGGCAAGCGCAATGGGATGATTGATATACGGCGAGGCTGCCGGGTCTTTGCGACGTTGATCACGGTGCTTCTTTGCTGAAAAAGCAAGCGCCTTGAAAATGATTGCCAGATGTTGTTGTTCTACCTTATTAATCATTAGTGAATTGTCTTTGGCATTCCACAACATTTACTGAACAGTTTCCCACTACCGCATGGACAGGGCTCACCCTGGCCTACATATTCGGCCACTAGCTGCTCTTTATCCCCTTGCTCCAGTTCCAGCATTGCAATATATAAGGCGCGCCCCATGTGAGCATAACTCACTATGGCCTCATCAAATACCTTGAGTACACTCTCTGCCAGCTCTTCAATGGAGCGCTCTTCTGTCAGTGCCTCTTCACCATACGCCTCGGCCAGTTTTATATCTGCAAAAAAACTCAACACCACCAGGCATGATCCCAGCTCCTCTTCCCACTCACTCTGAATAAGCGTATCCCAGACATCCTCCAGATATGAGTGTCCAATCAAAAAACCATTTGCCCATTGACCAAGAGGAGCCTCATCAAAGAAATTGTCCATTGGAGGCAATACTGGGGCACAGCTTAGAGGCACAACAGGGTTACCATCAAGCACCTGTTGATTGCATTGTCCATAGAGAATCATAATCGTCTCAGTGATAGTGTTGGCTTCATCACTATCGCGATAATTGGCCTCATCATTAGCAAATACCATTGGCACCCAATCACTTGGAGGTATCATTTCGGGTGAACAGGCTATCGCAAACAAAAAACCCAACAACTCATTGTAGGTAAAGGTATCTTCCGGGCGATCTGTTGACTCCAAAAAAGACCTAAGCCTATCAAAGGCTTCAGGGCTGGACTTCTCAGAAAATATCATGCGCTTCTCTTAGTTACCTATAGCAAACAAAACTATTGCGCATCATCCGGTTTATGGTCATGAATCTCATTAATGCCCGACATAACCAAATGAAGCTTCTCAACACGAGACTGTTTTTTTATTGCCGCTTCTCTACAGCTTGCAGAGCTGCGTGTGTGACCATTCTCAATATACACCACTTTTTTTGGCGTATGACCACGAAAGAATTTGGCGCCACGCTTATTTAAGTGCTGGGAAAAGCGTCTCTGGATGTTATTGGTGATGCCAGTGTAGAGCGAATCATTGGTGCACTGAATAATGTAAACAGACCAGTCCATCATCTCTTGTAGACCAACACCTTATCGCCGACTGATTAAAAACAGAGTAGATAGTCAGTCTATCCGAATAATACCGATTAAACCATTCCATCATGAAACCAGGCCTTTACCTTTCTTATCTGCTCACTCAGCTCACTCTCTGCATAGGGTTTAGCAGGCACTGCCCCCCAGATGGGTGCAGGCCATGCCAGATCATCCCGATAACGCACAACATGGTGAATATGCAGCTGTGGAACCATATTTCCCAGTGCTGCAATATTGATCTTATCCGCCTGGAATTTAGCTGCAAGGATCTCCGCCAATTGACTGGATTCTCTTATGAGCTGCTGCTGATCCTGAGGTGAGAGCTGAAAAATCTCACTAATATCATCCCGATCCGGCACCAAAATAAGCCATGGATAGTTGGCATCTTTCATCAGCAGCAGATGGCAAAGTGGAAATCGCCCAATAACGACACAATCCTGCAGTAATTGAGGGTGAATTTCGGTCATTTTTTATATCCTATCGCTTTCTGCACAGATGAAAGGTTCGTTTCAAGGGAGTAACTGGCTATAATCCCACATCCCACATAATTGGCAACCCGTGAATAATACCTGCCCGATAGCCGTTGATATGTTTAACCTGTTTAGCAACAAACCCTTACTTGACGAGGAGACCACACAATGGCTATTCGAAGCTTATGCCTGGGCGCTCAGCAGCTTTAGCAGCGATTTTTTCTATGAAGATACCATTCTGGTCACACCTACCAAGGCGCACTTTCCCAGCCAGCTTAATAGTCGCCAATCAATGGCCAACAGCATTTTTGAACAGATGGTTCATTATGCCGGCATGCAGAACTGGCCATTGGAACTTGTTGAACTAACACCCGACTATGAACCTGTTCACCCCTCAAGCATTACCTTTAACGGCATCCCCCGTGGATCTGCAACAGCAATATCTCTTGAGGGCAACACACGCGCATTCCATGTTACCTATACAGCAGATCTGACCCGAGACCCCAGTGTTCTGACCACTGTTATTGCCCGTCAGCTGGCCAGCCACCTGGCTAGCACAACCAACACCCCCGGCCCTGGAGGTGAAGAGCTGCACGGCCATCTTATTGATCTGCTGGCCATATTCGTGGGATTTGGCCTATTTCTGACAAACAATGCCGTCATAATTCAACGCGGTTGCTCCGGTTGTGGCAAATCAGTGCAAGCAACAGGATTCCTCTCTGAGGATCAGATGACCTATGCCCTGGCTATCTTCTGCTACTTAAAAAAAATACCCAATAAAGCAGTCCTGCCTCATCTAAAAAACGCCCTGCACCAGCTATTCAAAAAGGCCATCAAAGAGGTCAATGGCAACAGCAACAAAATCGAACACCTTACCCAGATTACCCACCCCATTAAATCAACATCAAACGCGGTATAACATGCAAAAACATCTCTTATTGATACTGGTTGTCTTTTTTCTTACTGCCTGTGGTTTTTCTCCTGATAAGACAGAGGTCAAAACACTCATCAACCAGACTTTGGAAATTGACTGCCCCAGTGAATTCACTATTTTAAAAAGCTACAACGCCAGGGCCATGGATGATTATCTGGAGGCTGTTGTTATCGAATTCTCAAAAGAGGGCTTCACCTCCTTCAGAGATCAGGTTGATCTAACCCAATGGACACAAAATAACAATGAATACACCTACTCAAAAAAGCTAAGCGACCGCTACAGCGCCACCCTCACCATCAATACCGATAATCACAAGCTGCGTTACGAGCGTCTGCATAAATAGTCGACCTAAAACAACAGCCACCTTAAATGCCAAAAATTTTACTGGATTGAAACGTTTTCAAAACATCGCGGGTAATAGATTTAAGCTTGGTATTTTGATTAGAGAAACCGTTTCTGACGTGTCTGAGTCCCAGCGCAAACGATCCTTCATCTTCAGCCATGTAATCTGGCGAAACAGGTTACTCTGGAGTAGAAGCCAAGCGGTTATTGCGCCTGCAAAACTGGCACTTATATCGCTGGCCTGTTTCCAGTCTTGAGCGGCAGACATGGCATATACAATCGGTTCACCAGTCATTGATATGAACCGGGAAAGGCCCAGTCCCCGCTTGGTGAGTTTATGTAATACAACAACATAGACAGCGCAAATACCCGGACAAGAAAAACTGCAATTCACTTGGCCGCACTCTAAACCACCCGCCAGGAACGACCCGAACTACAACAGCACTTCACACAACTCAAGAATGTATTGAAAGAGTCGCTATTATGAACGTTGACCATATACAACTAAAACACCTGAGGTAAGTGCAGGATGTTACTCACTATTTCAAGAGCAACTCTTGGCATTCTCCTGATTGCGGTATTAGCCTCCCCTCAACTCTTAGCCGCAGTAACCGCAGAGAAAACCCCCAACGATGTCAGAAATGGCCCCTAAAATTCGGACAGTCGCTTAAGTATGTTAATTTGCATCCAAAAGTGACCCAGTATTTGCACTGAATTTTGACCCACCTATTCGAGCCGATTATGGCTCATTTCTTTGGTTTCTGTTTTACTTTCTTCTCCTCATTACTGGTTGAATGTTTGAATCTATAACTGTCATTACCGGTTTCAATGATATGGCAGTGATGAGTCAGACGATCCA
>JAJRZI010000086.1 GCA_024275295.1 Gammaproteobacteria bacterium
GAAGGCCAGAAAAGGCCTTTTTAAATGAAAAAATGCCTAAAAACCGGACTTATACGGGCAAATTAAACTGTAATGATTATCAGTAACATCTATATCAATCGATTGGTGAATATTAAAGGTAATTATTCAGAGGTTCCTTAGGCCAAGCACCCATTCCTTGATTGCCACAGAGTACAGATGCCCAAGCAATGCAAGCTCCAGACGGACAGTGGAGGCACTCTTTACCAGCAGCAAGCCTCTTATCACGATACTTTGCGACAATATCTGAAGACAATGTCGCCAGTGAATAACTTCCAAGGCGCTCTGTAATTGGCTTGACACGCATCTTCTCAGCTCGCTGTGTTGAAGGCCGTTTTAAAGGCGTCACCTCAGCAAGATATCTTTCCAGGGCCGCATTGACAGTTGTCAATTCAGAAGAGGAGCGCCGAATATGGACACCACGAATCATCTCGTCCTCGGTACACCGAGCCCAGTCTTCGGCATCGCGTTTGGTACGAAATGATTTGGAGATGGTGGGCCAGCCTTTACGGCGGATGACAGCCTTCCAGGCTTTGGATGGCGCTCTTACGATAGTGGCCATAGGTACATCCTCCAGGCAGCTCAGTGTACCTATATTGTACCTGCAGAACAAAATGGGGAGTAGTGATTTTGCTAACTACTTGATTTATATGGTGGGTCGTGCAGGAATCGAACCTGCGACCAATGGATTAAAAATCCACTGCTCTACCGACTGAGCTAACGACCCATGTCTTGATATTGCCAGCTGTGGAGCGCTAAGGACTCATGAACAACCAAGCATTTGAAGGACGGCGATAATACAGCAACTTGCCGCTTCTGAAAAGTCAAAATCGAGAAAAAAGAGGTTATTTTCGATAGCGGGTTGGATCCGTCACCCCAGCCTCTTGAAAACCCTGCATGCGAAAGCGACAGGAGTCACACAGGCCACACGCCCTACCCTCATCATCAGCTTGATAGCATGAGACCGTTAGACCATAGTCCACCCCCAGGCGAACACCCTGACGGATGATATCTGCCTTGCTCAGTTTGACCAATGGGGTGTGAATCTGAAAAGTACAGCCCCCTACCCCAGCCTTCGTACCTAGATTGGCCACATTTTCGAAGGCATGAATAAATATTTCCCGACAATCAGGGTAACCTGAGTAATCAACAGCTGTAACACCGATAAAGAGATCCCTGGCGCCAATAATTTCAGCCCACCCCAATGCGAGTGAGAGGAATATTGTATTCCGGGCAGGTACATAGGTGGTGGGGATACCCTCTGCCAACTTTTCTGGCACAGATATTGTGTTATCTGTTAGTGCGGAACCACCCAGTTTATCCAGGCCGACATTGATAATTTTGTGCTCAGTTACGCCAAAAGATTCTGCAACCCAATGGGCTGCCTTTAGCTCCACCCGGTGACGCTGCCCATAGTCCATACTCAATGCATAGCATTCATAGCCTTGCTCCTGGGCTATGGCCAAGGTTGTGGCCGAATCCAGTCCGCCTGAAATCAGAATCACGGCCTTGGGTTTTTCACTCATTTTCCTCTCTCATCTCCCCACAGCTGTTTGTGCAGCTGCAATTGGAATCTCACCGGCAGATGATCCCGTAAGATCCACTCAGCTAATTCTGTCGCATTCTGACGCCCATGGCAGGGTGAAAGCAGAACTTCACAGCGCTCAGCCAGCTTCCACTCCTCTAGCTGCTCTCTGGCCCAGATGTAGTCCTCCTCACCACAGATCACAAATTTAATCTGGTCATGCATCTGCAGATGGTCAATATTGTCATAGCAGTTGCTTTCACATTCATCTGAGCCGGGTGTCTTGAGATCAATGACCTTTACAACACGCGGATCTACCCGTGATACATCCAGCATTCCCCCGGTCTCCAGAGAGGTGTTGTAGCCTGCATCACAAAGAGAGGTCATAAGCGTGAGGCTCTCACCCTGGGCCAATGGCTCTCCACCTGTAACGGTTACATAACGGGGTTGAAATTGGGCGACTGCCTCAAGGATGGATGCAATGGTCATCTCTTCACCTTGCTCATAGGCAAAGCGGGTATCACAGTAGCTGCATCGCAAGGGGCAGCCAGCAAGTCGAACAAATGCGGTTGGTATGCCTGTAGTACGAGACTCACCCTGCAGTGAGAAGAAGATCTCAGTAACGCTAAGTGTCAAGGTTACCACCAGCGCTCTACATGCACCTCTCCTGGTTTTTTCCGGGTTTTTTCCTTAAACCCCTCTTTTGCTAACATCTCCAGTGCAGTATCAATCATGCCTGGATTGCCACATAAGAAAACATTGGTGTTTTCAGGTGTTGGTTTTATTCCCCACCCTTTAGCCACTACACCACGCGCCCAGACATCCTGCAAATGCCCCGTCTCCCCTGCCCAGGGAATAGTCTCTTCAGCAGGGCGACTGATAACGGGAATGTAATCAAAGTTATCCACCAGACGGGCAAGCATGCTTAATTCAAGACGATACCCAAGATCCCAGGAGTGTCGGGCACCATGAATAATGGTAAATTTCCTGCTCGACTCCTTCTTTAAAAAGGTTCGAATAATGCTCATGTATGGCGCAAGCCCCGTGCCCGTCCCCATCAGAGCTAAATTGACATGCTCCGGCGTGTCATCCAGCGTGAACATACCGCTGGTTTTCTTGCCCATGTGAATTCTATCGCCCTCTTTGAGGGCAAACAGACGAGGGGTTAAGCTGCCGGAGCGAATCAGCGTGATGTAGAACTCCAGGTAGTGCTTCTGTTTGGAGGATGAAGCAATAGAGTATGCACGTTTAATAAGTTTGTCAGGAGGAGGAGATTTAATCTCAATCTCCGACATGGGACTGGGAATACGAGATGCCCTACCGGGTAGCCCCAGCACAACAAACTGTCCAGGTTTATAGTCAGGCAACTTCCATCCATCCGGCCTGACGCGCAGGATCATAGTCTCTGAATTAACAAAGACCGGGGCACTTACAATCGCATTGAAATCTTTACTGGCAACCATTTAAATCCTACGCTCTCAAGCGTCCTTATCTTATACAGAGGATATTTGAAATATCTATGCTTACAATTTCATAGAGGGTTGGTACATTACAAAAATGACCTGCAGTATACAAGAAGTAAATGCTGGTCAATTGTCAGAGGAGATGAAGAAAAAGCTTTTTGAAAAATATAATGCCATGAATATCAAACCTCTCAGCTGCATGCCTCTTTGATCATACATCTGCCACTTGTAGCTAAAGGATAGCATTTTATTTGAGTAGCGCCTCTGCCTGGGAGACCTGGTCAGTAGCTTTATCAAGTATTTTTAGAGATTTTTGGGGATTCAGATCACCCAGTTCTAATTTAGCAAAACAAGGAATATCAATCATGCAGGGATGCTTATGCATTTCAGCAGTTCCAACATAGCTATGCAGTTGTGCGACTAATAGCAGGTCACAGATATCAGGTTCTGGTGCCGGGTCACGAGACCAATATTCTGCCTCGGCTGCTGCAAGAACCATATCATCAGGAAACCCCCAAGCTTTAAGTATCGCCTCTCCAGTCACGCCACGCAGCAAATCTATGACATGTTCTATTTCATCTTTATCATCAACAAGCTCAGGATAGCTCTCGATATAGCTGAGTATCGAAACAACACCAACATCATGCATTAAACCCGTTAGCATTGCATGCTCTGGATCAAATTTTTTTGTTAAGCGAGCAAGTATGAAACATAATGCAGCCACTTCCGCACTGTGATACCACAATTGATGCATGTACTTTTGAGTCAAATAATTTTTTGAGCAGAACAATTCACGTAAGGCAAAACTTAATACCAGTTTATGCGTAGCATTAACACCAAGACGAACAATTGCACCAACACATGTTTCGACTGGCTCACGTCCAACATAAAGCACCGAATTTGCTGCTTTGATCAATTTTGCAGTGATTGCCACATCTGTCTGAATAATTTTTGCTATGCGCTCTGCATCTGAAATTTCGTCTTCCAGCGCTCGACCAATCCTAATCGCAAACTCAGGAAGACTTGGCATGTGCAATCTATCATTTTCAAGATCCTCAAATATTTTTACTGCAAGTGCATGTTCCGATGCCTTTTTATTATCAGGCACAATAGACACACTCAAACCTTCATCTTACTGATCAAGACAACCACCTGATAAATCTCTAAGCATACAGCTATCAACAATAAGACATTCAATATCAGTTAAAGCCACAACATCATATTTACGTGGAAGTAACTGTGCAATTGGGAAAGCCGCACTTGCTGAGTTTGCAGAAATGGTCGACCCACCACCATCCGGTGCGCTTTGCTTTATGACTCCGCTAAGAAGAAAAAAGCTGTGCGCATCAGTTGCTCCATATTTGATTACGCACTCTTTTTTATATGCTGAATAAATGTAAATTGATTCAGCAAGCAACTTTTGTTGAGCATCATTAAGATCATTTAGCAGAGGAAATTTTTTTAGGTCATCAATATCTGGATGACGCCCTGTATTTTCCATGAGCAGGCACCTTGTTCACTTAAATAATACGATAGCAAGGTGTATATTCCTTACCCGGTAGTTTCATTCTGTACTGACTAACAAATGATGCCAATAAATCGTCCATTGGCTTCATTATTCCTTTATCTCCACGCATTTCAAAATGGCCATATTGTTCAATAGCACGAATACCGTCATCCTTTACATTGCCTGCAACAATCCCTGAAAATGCCCGCCTCAGATTAGCAGCTAAAAGATGGCTCTCCTGCTTTTTATGCAGCTCCAGTCCAAGCATGTTTTCATGTGTTGGTGCAAATGTCTTCTGGAACTCTCTATCTATCTTTAACAACCAGTTAAAATAGTATGCATCACTTGTTTTTCGACGAAATCTACGTACCTCTTTTATCCCATTCAAAATTTCTCGTGCCGCTGCTGCCGGATCATTAATTATAATTTTATAACGCTTACGGGCTTCATCTCCCAAAGTATCTGAAATAAACTGATCAATGGATTCGAAGTACTCTTTAGCTCCTTCTGGGCCAGTAAAAACCAAAGGGAACGGCATGTTTTTATTGTCCGGGTGCAAAAGGATACCTAAGATATAGAGTATCTCCTCTGCAGTGCCTGCACCCCCGGGAAAAACAATAATCCCATGACCCGTACGAACAAATGCCTCAAGACGTTTTTCAATATCTGGCAGAATAACAAGATCATTAACGATAGGATTAGGTGATTCTGCAGCAATAATACCTGGCTCTGTAATACCGATATAATGACCATCATTAATACGCTGTTTTGCATGACCAATGGTTGCACCTTTCATCGGGCCTTTCATTGCCCCTGGGCCACAGCCTGTACAAACATCAAGCCCTCTAAGCCCCATCTCATGCCCTACTTCTTTTGAATATTCATATTCTTTACGAGATATTGAATGCCCTCCCCAACAGACAACAAGATTCGGCTTTATGCGTGGCTTTAAAATATTGGCATTACGTAAAATATGAAAAACGGAGTTTGTAATGCCATTCTCTGTTTTTAGATCAAAATTTTGGCTATCAACAACCTCATTGCTGGCATATACAACATCCCTCAGCACCGCAAAAAGATGCTCACTTATGCCTCTAATCATTTTTCCATCAACAAATGCATTTGCGGGCGCATCTTTTACTTCAAGCTTTAAACCACGCGCTTGTTGTATGACACGAATATCAAATGTTTTGTATCGCTCCAACAACTCCTTGCCATCATCCAGGCAGTTTCCACAATTTAATACGGCTAAAGAACAATTGCGGAATATTTCATATATTCCACCCTGACTTGTATCCAAAAGCTTGCTTACTTCAACTTCTGCCAGGATGTCTAAACGGCCATTAGGTGTAATTCGTGCATTTACTACATCATACATTTCACATCACCCTTAATCATTAAAACCATATTCGTCTATTACTTCACGGATAGGGGTTAAAATCTCTGCTGCCTGATCCAGAATCTTAAATCCGGTATCACAGAATGATGCGTTAATGTCTTTATCTTCCCATCGACTTTCTGCTTCAAAATATATGGACTTAACTTCACCATCATCACCCTGCCACTGCATTTCCAGATTAAAATGCTTATTTAGTTCTATCGGCTGATCACTAACCAACATTAATCCTTCAGTTGTTATGTCAACAACATGTCCAAGCAATTCTTTAGTATCCGTATTCCACACACGAAGGTAATAAATCAGATGTCGGCGCCGGATAGTACGTCTGCCATTAACACCTTGCATCACTTTATCTTCATGCTCAAATGGTTTTCTTGTATACATGGGAACCCCTTAATAACCTATTTATGTATAAATATACAGGCCTTACAATTCAAACCCTACAGCTTGCAGCAAGCTCTCTTCCTGCTTTTGTTGTTCAATGATTACCCCACTATAGATAGCATTTTTCTTTACTGCTTCGTGATAGCATAAAAAAATGCCCTATAGAAATCATACCTGATTTCATACGGCTATGGTGTTTCACTCCATACTCGCATTTTTGTTTTTTTCAACATGTGGCAGCGATTACAATTTTTAAATGTAGCTGCGGGAAATGATACTTTACCGTGGCATTTCCCACAGAATTTACCCGCAATCACATCACCCATTGTGAAGTTATTAGCTCCTGCCTTTTTCTTGAAAGGTTCTGGATGGCAGCTATCACAGCTTAACCAATAAGTATGCATACCATGTGGAAAGATTACATCAGGTATCTGGGGTATCTTTGTTTGGAAGACCATAAGATTTGCGAAATATCCTTCATATTCATCTTCTTTTGTTCTGTAAGAAAAGCTCTTGGTCGAATAATGCCTTCTGTGACTGCTTTATTCCAATTAACAAAACCAGCATGATCTTTAGGTAAGAGCTCAAATGCAGTCGGCTCACCTGCAAAAACATCCAAATTTTTAGATAGACTATAAATATCTATATTGCCAACATATAGTCTCAGCAATGACTCTTGTTCTGCATCACACTCTGTACCCAGAAAGTTTTTACATATATCAGTTAATCCACCTTTGGGCTCAAACTCCTGCTCTTGTGCAAATGCAGTAGAGGTACACACCAAGATAAACAGCAGAAATAACTTACTTCTTTGCATAGTAATAGCCCCGAATAACGTGTTGTTTTACATGGGAATTAGTGAGCATACAGAACACAGTCAACCTCATCAAAAACATAGCTTGACCATCTAAATTAAAACATACTTAGGAACCATTTAGAAATTACCCCTAGATTAACGCTTAGTCCAGTATTTTCTTAGCAAGAAAAATCACTCTTCTAAATATACAACCCACAAACACTATAGCCTGGCATCACAGCTTATTACAGATTCTGTACATACAGCGCATTATGACAATTCACCTAACATATCAATACCTTCCTGGATAAGGTGAACCAGATTCTTTGTTTATGCATAGTCGCACACAGATACAGCGTGCTGCAGATAGCAATTTAAGCAATTTCATCTCAATTAATTGATACATAGATTTCAATAGTTAACCCATTCACATTTTTTTATTACCGCTTCGCTAAACTTTTAACATCATAAAAATACCAGGAGGAGGATCATGTTACATTCACACTACAGTATGATCATTTTTTTTATACAGTTGTTTTTCTACAGCCAGTTTTCAAATGCAAATAGCATGCTTACAGCCAAAGAGAAACAGAGCAACGAAGCACAACAGAACCAACATTATGATTTCATCGTCAATCTACCTTATGTAACAACAACTTAAGTACTTCGGCAGATCAATAATGCTCGGTTAGCTTTGAGTAAGCGTAGAGCTGCTTTATCAAAAACCGAAAAGGAGAGAAGCTTTAATGCCAAAGATAGTGCAATAAGCCTAATATTGCCTGGAGGACTGCTCTACGCTGCAATCATCAAGCTACGGCACACTGATGTAAAAAACCGGCTACGTGATGTAACCAAACAACTAAATGAGCTTGATCAGGATCTAATGGAATTCAGATCCTCAAGTATTAACAACACTTTATTAGCGACATTACACTGACAAGATTTTGCCATTTTAGATCAGGGAAAACGCAGATAGAATCTTCTCGATACATCAGGCTGCGACTATTTCAATGCGACAACACGCAGACCTCAGAATGCTGATGGCCACTCCCTAGCCATCAGCATATCTTCACTAACTAACCTTGCTTAGATAGCATCCACAATTGCATTTAATGCGGCACTGGGACGCATAACAGCATTCGCCTTTTCTTCATCCAGACGGAAGTAACCACCAAGATCAGCAGCTGGGCCTTGAACAGCATTTAGCTCTTCAACAATCTTTGCTTCATTGGCTGCAAGCTCCTTTGCAATCGGCGCAAATTTTGCTTGAAGTTCGCTATCTTGAGTCTGCGCAGCCAGCGCCTCTGCCCAGTACATAGCCAGGTAGAAGTGGCTTCCACGGTTATCCAGTTCACCACACTTACGCGAAGGTGACTTGTTGTTATCTAGAAGCGTACCTGTCGCCTGATCAAGTGCATCAGCCAGGATTTGAGCCTTGGCATTATGGGTCAGATTGCTCAGGTGCTCCAGAGATGGAACCAATGCCAGGAACTCACCCAGTGAATCCCAACGCAGGTGATTCTCTTTTACCAACTGCTGAACGTGCTTAGGTGCAGAACCACCCGCACCCGTCTCAAACAGACCGCCACCATTCATCAGTGGCACAATGGAGAGCATCTTTGCACTGGTGCCCAACTCAAGGATTGGATAAAGGTCAGTGTTGAAGTCGCGCAGTACATTGCCCGTTACGGAGATGGTGTTTTCACCGGCTCTCATACGCTCAACAGAGAATTTTGCAGCCTCATAAGTTGACATGATACGGATATCGAGACCATCGGTATTGTGATCCTTCAGGTAGGTATTGACCTTCTTGAGAATCTCTCGGCCGTGGGCTCTCTCTTCATCAATCCAGAAAACGGTAGGCCAACCGGTGGCTCTTGCGCGAGTCACAGCCAGTTTCACCCAATCCTGAATGGGTGCATCTTTCACCATCACCATGCGCCAGATATCACCCTCTTCTACATCATTTTCAAGGATAATATCGCCATTGGCAGCAACAACACGGATGGTGCCGTTGCCCGGAGCTTCAAAAGTAGTTGGGTGCGAACCGTACTCTTCTGCTTTCTTCGCCATCAGACCCACATTAGGAACGGTACCCATAGTGGTTGGATCCAGTGCACCATTAGCGATACAGTTCTCAATAGTCGCTGCATAGAGCGGAGCATAGCTATGATCAGGGATAACAAACTTGGTGTCTTTCTGCTGGCCGTCTGGCCCCCACATCTGACCTGATGCACGAATCGCTGCAGGCATGGATGCATCAATGATCACATCACTTGGCACATGCAGGTTGGTGATGCCTTTGTCAGAGTCAACCATGGCAATGGCAGGACGCGTGGCGTAAACAGCCTCAATGTCTGCCTCAATAGCGGCTCTCTGATCCTCAGGCAGGCTCTGGATTTTGGTATAGAGATCGCCCAGGCCATTGTTAAAATTGACACCAAGCTCTTCGATAACAGCAGCATGTTTCTCTATGGCATCTTTATAGAAGACCTTAACGCAGTGGCCAAAGATAATGGGGTCAGAGACCTTCATCATCGTGGCCTTCATGTGCAGTGAGAAGAGAACATCCTGTGCCTTGGCCTCTTCCACCTGCTCCTCAAGAAATTTCACCAGCGCCTTTTTGCTCATGAAGGTGGTATCAACTACTTCACCAGCTTCCAGAGGCACGCTCTCTTTCAGAACTGAAGTGCTGCCGTCCTGGCCAACAAATTCAATCCTGGCATCTGTGGCGGCCGCCATGGTGGTCGAAATCTCATTGGAACAAAAATCGCCACTGGACATTGTTGCAACATGCGATTTGGAGTCTTGGCTCCATGCTCCCATTGAGTGAGGGTGCTTTTTGGCAAAATTCTTTACCGCACCTGGTGCCCGGCGATCAGAGTTGCCTTCGCGCAGCACAGGGTTTACCGCACTACCCAACACCTTGGCATAACGCTCTTTGATCTCTGTCTCGGCAGCATTTTGTGGATTCTCCGGATACTCTGGAAGGTCATAGCCTTTCTCTTGCAGCTCTTTGATTGCAGCTTTCAGCTGAGGGAGAGAGGCACTGATGTTAGGCAATTTGATAATATTGGCTTCCGGCGTCTTAGCCAGCTCACCCAGACGAGCCAGTTCATCAGGAATCTTCTGCTCTTCCGTCAGGTTATCAGGGAAGTTGGCAATGATGCGACCTGCAAGGGAGATATCCCGTGTCTCTACATCCACACCCGCTGCTCTAGTAAAAGCATTGACGATGGGTAGCAAGGAGTAGGTTGCTAAAGCCGGCGCTTCATCAATTTTTGTCCAAATAATCTTTGATGTTGTCATGGTTTTTCCTCAGTTTAAAGATCTCTATTATTAAAACGGCATGTTCATAAGATGAAAAACGGGAGATGAGTTACCAGCTTTATATAACGATCGGACTTAGCTATAAACTCATCATCAAATTTGGCAAGAATAGTAAGATAGCGCGCGCATGCAAGGAGTTTCGTTGGGACTCAGGCTCGTCTGCTTTAGAGCAAACTCTTCAGCATAATCTTTATCAGGAGTAATGGCGGCACATTTGATATCTAAATCCAAAGAGGAGAGGATCAACCACGCTCTAATAAAGCCCCGGATAACGGGAGTCATCTCATCGTCATTCGATCCGACAACGGAGTTTTTGACCCTGTTTGTTTCCATCGGCATCCTCTGGATTCAGTTGCGGTATTGTCTAATAGACGACTCAGGACAATCGCATCATACACATTAAAACGCACCCTCCCCCAGTTAAGGAGAGGGTGCGAAATAATGAAGGTTTATAGCTGCAATGTAAACCCCTACAGATTATCCGACATAGGTCACTTTGCTGGCTGGGGTACGGGTATCCATATTCCGACCTCGGTTGGTGTGATCGTCGATCTCTGCGGCACTACCGATCATACGTCCAAACAGGAACACGGTGAATGCTGCAGATTCCAGCTGACGCTCGCTGACCTTGCCTTCTGCATAGGGCTGCCACAGCATCTTCAGCAGGATCACAGCAATAACGGCATCGACGTTAACGCAGTAAACATTCTTGCTGACACCCGTCTTGGCCAAGGCCTCAACCATGTTGTGGTAGTAGTCCAGGAAGATATTGTACTGACCTTTCTCTTTGATCAGGTCGTTTACAAAAACTTCGCGTGGATCGTAGTTGACATCCTTGCCCTTGAATACAGGGTGGTTGATGCAGGGGATCTTGGCATAAGAGAGTTCCCCAGCCGCCTTGGCCTGGGTTTTGTAGGCCTTATACTCTTTGGCATAGCTCAGCGCCATAGCCGCAAGATCCAAGCCATGGTTGGAATCGCCCGGATCTTTCAAGCCACTCTCTTTGAACTGCTGCATCAAGAAAGCCATTGCCTCGAAACCGTTGCCGCCATGAGCGTAGCCAGTGTGAGTCAGGAAGCCGATGTAGGACTTATTGACCTGTACACGCTCAGGAACCTCAGGGCCATCAGCACTGACAGCACCTTTGGCACCCTGGCCAGAGATGGTGCCAGGACCGTTGGTGGTCAACAGACCCAACAGAATGGAGAGTGCAAACAGCTCACCTTCAGTGGCCTTCGTACCCAACAGCGCCAGATGGGCTGTCTCGGTAAAGCACCAGTCATTCATCAGCTCTTGATCGGAGACACCGCAGAAACTGCCTGCCTGCTGCTGATCACCCGCAGCAGAGGAGCCGATCAAGGTGCTGAAGACACGAAAATGCCATGGCATGTTAGTCAAGGTGGTCACAGAGACCCGCTTATGCATCAGCGACTTCCAAACCAGATGAGCACCTGCAGCTGCGGTGATGGCATCCTCAGCAATCGCTTTGCCGGTACGCTCTGCCAGTGCTTCCAAAGTGCGGATAAAAACAGACTTAACGCCACGTGCCTTGATAGCCGCCAGCATACCTTCACTGCGTGCAGTGGCACTATCGGCCAGTAGTACTTCAGCAGCAGGACCAGAGGCAGCCTGGTCAACGATAGCACTGATGTCAAAAGCCTCATCAGCAGGATCAGTCAGACCAGACTGTCCAAACAGATCCTTCAAGGCTTCAGCTGCAGCCTTGGCACCCGCCACCTTGTTTGGCCCAACAATAGCCACCGCAGAGGCCAGTACGGTATTAGGGCTGTTACCCGCCTCGCGTGCCGCATCCGCAGCCGCTACCGTTATCTCTCCTGCCTGATTGACATAGGCATTGAGAATAACGTTAGCCAAGGCACTGCCATTGGCATCAGGATATTCACGTGCCAGCGAGAGAACCAGGTTATCTTCAAAGGTATGAGTAGAGGCATCCAGCACACTGACACCCTGCAGACGGCTGACCTGAGTTTTGGGATCCATCATAGAGGCGCCAGAGGCATCCTTCATCGTCTGGCGCGGGAAGACCACACCCACCTGCTCTAAAAGCGCAGCAATCTGCTGGCCATATGGCTCCACGGCAGTAACGAGCGGAGCATCCAGCTCTGCTGGCAGACCAATATCCAGATCACTGGCAAACCAGGGCTTCAATGAAAGATCACCCCTGGGTTCAAAATCAGGCTGGATACCATTCTGAGCCATAACAGCGGTCAACGCTGCCGGGATGTGGGCAATGTTGGTCACCACGGCACCCTTGGCAGATAGCACGGGGTTTTCTGGGGTGTAGATATCGTCTACACCGAATTTCTCCATAAACCATGCCTCTTTGGCTTCGGCATTGTCACCTGAACCTGCGATAGCACCCGCATGCCCACAGGCGCGGGTCAGTTTAGATTTCCAGCGCCCCACGATACAGGCAACCACAGGCTTCTTGAGTTCGATATCATGCTCATAATAACCACCGGGCTCGATATACATAACAGCAGCCTTGCTGCGGTCATCATTATGGAAGGCATGGGTAAATTCAGGTGCAGAGAAGTGAATATAGACATCCTTACCAGAGGAGACAGATACCGTGGTACCCCAACCTGCTGTCAGCATGTAGGTCGCAATGGTAGTAGTGAAGTTGCCAGAGTTTGAAAACAGGGCAATAGAACCCGGCACCAGAGACTCTTCAGGGGAGTTACCACCCAGCGCACCACCAATACGGATGTGCTTGTGAGCATCGGCAATACCCAGGCAGTTGGCGCCAAAGACATCAACACCCTGCTGCTGGCAGTACTGACGAATGATGCGAGAATCAGACAGTGGCACCTTCTAGGTGAGGATAACCACCTTATCGATCTCAGGATTAACGCGTACAGCCTCAATAACCGAGTCCTTCACACCAGATGGTGGCACATAGACCACAGCCACGTTGAACTTGTGACCTGCATCCATGGCTTCCGCCACGTTGCTATAGATGGGGATATCACCAGCCTCGGTCTTCATAACCGTACCGGAACGACCCGGCATAGTGCCACATACGATGTTGCCACCAGAGTAGACATGACTGACGGGGGTAACTGTGCGGCTTTCGCCGCCAGCAATATTGAGTACACAGACCCGATCACTCTTATTGGCGATCTGATCCAGGGAGTCGATCCCTACATAATAATGTTCGAAAGCCGCAACACCGCGTGGTGTCCGGCTATGTTTTCCAGAACTTGTTAATGATGACATTCTGAACCTCTATTCGTTTGCTTTATATTCGATACTGAAAGGATGCTGAGTTCTCTCAAACTCAGGCCGCTGTCTCGGACGTGGAATCAACACCCATCGCCTTGGCAATAGCCGCTCTACCGCCCTTGTTTTTCATCCAGTCATCAATATCTTTGGCATAGTTGACTACACCACTCATGGAAGAATCAAAACCGAACATACGGTAAGGAATCTTCAATCCATCCAGGGTGTCTTTCATGTAACCCATTCCACGAACCAGGTTAGGACCACCACGCCCCACCACAACATAAAGCGGCTTGAGACCGTTGGTATTCATGTAGTCACGCAGGGCATCTGCCATGGCACGGAAGGTCTCAAAAATATCGGTGTTATTGGCCTTACCACCGATAATGAACAGGACGTTGCTCTGCTCCAACCAGTACTTGTAGGTAATCCGGCTGATGTCATACATCTTCTCGTAAGGCGGGTTACCGCCAAAATCAGAGGAGACGATACCCGCATCACCCAGCAACTCGGTTACCAGGGCGTTAGCGCCGCCACCGAAGGTCATCGCAGTGATAGAACCCTGATCATTGGTGACAAATACATCAGACTGACCCTGATAGGTACGCAGCTGGTTCACTTCACGCTCATACTCACAAAGCTCGCCAGAATCCAGACTGGCTGGCAATTTCAGACGTTTCCAGTTTGGGTCATCGGTATCAAAGGAGCATTTGAAGTCGCAGGCTACAGGTACCAGTCGGCCCTTGGCATTAGGCATCATGCGGATAGGATTCAGCTCCAGCATGTTCATGCCATAGTTGTGGTAGAGATCCCACAGTTTCGGCAGGTTCTGAACCAGTGGGCTGATGATCTCATTGGGTGCACCCAGCAGGCGCAGGGTATTTGAAATCACAAAGCCCTTCAGACCCGTTAGCGGATCAAAAGGCACGGTTGCGATCTTGTCTGCGGGCAACTCTTCAATATCGACACCACCGTGGTGGGTGATCGTCAGGGTAGGTGCACGATATATTGTGCTATCCGTGATGGAGACATAGATCTCATACTCGGCAGGGATACCACTTTCAAAGGTGACACCTTCTGCCTTGGCAACCGAATTACCGTGGGTGTGCTTGGCAAAGTAGAGGCGCTCTTTCTCTGCAATAGCCGTATCCAGATCTTTGGCAAAGCCGATCAGACCCGCTTTACCCTTCTTGCCAATGCCACCCTTGAACATGGGCTTGACCAGCACCAGACCCCACTTATCAAGCATGGCTTGAATTTCATCGATATTGGCTTCTGGCCCAAGAATCTCAGCACGTGGAAAATCCACATACTCAAGAAGCTTGGAACCCCACAACATGCCTGTGATCTGCATTTGTTGACTCCTAAAAGTTTAAAGGTTAATAGCTTGCAAAATGAAATCTTTAGAGACCCGTCTCTTTTACGGTGGAGATCACCGCTTCAAGGGTCTTATCGAACATGGCCTGCTCTTCAGCCGTCATTTCAAATTCGAGAATCTTTTCGATGCCACCCGCGCCAATAACACAGGGAACACCCATAAAATAGCCATCTATACCGTATTCGCCTTCGCACAGAGCCGCAGAAGAGATGACACGTTTTTTGTCCCTGATATAGGCCTCAACCATTTCACAACAGGAGGCAGCAGGGCTATTGTAGGCACTGCCATTACCCAGCAGCTTGACCACCTCGGTACCTGCTTCACGGGTTCTATCCGCAATGGCATCAATCTTCTCTTTTGGCAAGAGGGCTTCAAGCGGCACACCACCAACCGTTGCAGTTCGCACCAGAGGGATCATAGTTGGACCATGGCCACCCAGCACAATGGCAGAAACATCTTCAGATGAGAGACCTGTCTCCATAGAGACAAAGGCTTTAAAACGACCGCTATCCAAGGCGCCAGCCATACCGACCACCCGCTCTTTAGGCAGGCCTGATATCTTATGGAAGGCATAGACCATAGCATCCAGCGGATTAGTGGTTAGAATAACGAAGGCATTTGGCGCATACTTTTTAATATTCTCTGCACCATCGCGAATAATGCCCAGATTGATTTCCAGCAGATCATCACGGGTCATTCCCGGCTTTCTTGGCAGGCCTGCAGTTACCACGACAACATCTGCACCATCGATATCCGCATAATCGCCCGTACCTGATAGATTTACGTCATATCCACCATGGGGTCTCAAGGCCATCATATCCAGAGCTTTGCCCTTCATAGGGTCTGACAACTCAGCTCGATCCAGTATCACCACATCACCCAGCTCTTTCTGAGCAATAAGGAGAGCCAAGATACTTCCTATCTGACCACCCCCAATTAAAGCAATTTTCTTCCTGGACATATTCTCTACCCCTTAGATTTTTAGTAGAAGAACCAGCTCATACAGCGCCATCAGCATCTGCCAAAACCAGTCTTGTTGTCAGTTTTTTGAGCGAACAGCAAAAAGCTCACACGCCCTTTAAATTTTGAAAGGCGAAATATAAATGAAGAGTCGGCTTAAGTGTACCCCTAATTTGACCTAATCAACGCAGTGTTTCTTCTATAACAGGAAACAGATAGGGTTATAGTTATCCAGTAACACTGTTTCAGCTAATCCAGCACACCCTACTTAAGCTACCCACCACCACACCCCCTTAAGAGCTACAATTAATCACGGCACATACTATATGCTACTGATTCAACAGCACTTTAATCGATACTCACTTAACTGAATCACAGCGCTTCAAGCCCAAATCAAACTAAAACCTTGATCAATATAAAGCTAAGAGGATTGCTTTTGGGTCAATTTTTAAAAAAATACAGCATCAACAATTCATCAAACAAAGCGAATATTAAGAAAACAGATAACTGGTAAAATCCAACTTGGGAATAAAACCCTGCATTGCAGGATGCGTATTTTCTTTAAATTACATTCACTTACAAAGTATTTGCAAATACCACCCAAGAGATACAACCACATGAAAAGCAGGCTCGACACAATATTAATACAATGTCAATCTTGCACAAAAAGAGATCATAGGGTTGAATATGCAGCCTCGCTGCCATGCGGCTCACTTTGAGTCGGGTGGAGAACTGATTTTATTGAAGAGGTCAGGAATGCTGATCAACCCAGTTGAGAAAGACCAAAAATCTATACGTGAACTTGAGCTCGCTACCGGCGAGACCATCTCCGACTGCTATCAGTGCGGCAAATGCACAGCTGGCTGCCCAGCATCCATGGATCCTGCGCCCAGTGTACTTATTCAGTACCTCAAGCTGGGACAGTTTGAATTGGCCAGAAATGCAGAATCCATCTGGTCATGCATGGCTTGCTTGACCTGCTCTGAGCGTTGCCCAAAGAATGTCAGCCCAGCCGCTATCATTGAAGGACTCAAGAATTTACATCTGCGCGATATGGACCCCAGGGTAAATCTTGAGACAATGAGTCGGGACTTTATTGCTCACTCACCGCAGATGGCTATCATCAGCGGCTTTCGTAAATTTATATAAGTATTTAAGGAATTCGGATGTCAGACAAACCTGTTCGCGTTCCCTATTATCCTGGGTGCACCATGAAAACCAAGGCGCTCGGATTTGAGCGCTCCGCTATGGATTGTGCCGAGGTCATCGGCTTTGAGATGGACGAGTTGAAGGATTGGAACTGCTGCGGCGCTTCCTACCCTCTCACCAAAGATAACCTGATGGGGCTCACCGCTCCCACCAATATATTGGTGGAAGCAGAGAGACGTTGCCAGAAAGAGGAGGTTGACCCCAACCTGCTAACGCTCTGCGTCTTCTGCTACAACACCCTGAAACGTACTGAATATGCGTTTGGTCAGGATAAGAAAAAGCTCGAAACCGTTAATGCCTTCCTCGATCGCAAATATGACGGTTCCATTCGGGTAATCCACTATCTGGAATATCTGCGTGATGTCATCGGTTTTGACAATCTGGCAAAGATGGTTAAAACCGACATGAGCAAATATAGGGTGGCCCCGTACTATGGCTGCCTGCTGCTAAAGCCTAAAAAAGAGATCGGCCTGGATGACCCAGAAGATCCTGTCATCCTGCACAACTTTCTGGATGCACTCGGCTGCAAGGTTATCGATTTCCCTGCCCAAGTTGATTGCTGCGGCTCATACCTTGTCATGCGTGAGCCAAAGAAGGTATCCAAACTTTCATACGACATTCTGGCAGATGCAAACGAATACGGTGCCGAAACACTGGTCACCGCCTGTCCACTCTGCCAGTCAAATCTGGATAAAAGCCAGGGGGATAAAGTACAGTTTGCTGACCTTGACGGCATGCCCGTACTCTATTTTACCCAGCTCCTGGCCGTTGCTTTCGGCCTGGACACCAAGACCCACCAACTTGAAGCGCATCACATCGACCCAAGACCTCTATTTGAGGCCAAAGGCGCTGCCGATGACGAATCCAAGTAATTTCGAGTCTGATCAGGAGTCAGTCTGTGACTAAATGTACAGAAGATAACAAGCCAATCATGGTCGGTGACCGGACCATTCCGCCACCAGACGCACGTTACATCACCATCAGCATTATGGGGCAGCCCTATGAGGTGCCTGAAACCCTGACCATCCTGAAAGCGATGGAATTTGTTGGGTATCAGTTCAAGCGTGGTTGCGGCTGTCGTGGCGGCATCTGCGGTGCTTGCGGCACCTTCTACCGAATTGACGGGGATCACACCCTGAAGACCGGGCTGGCCTGTCAGACTGTGGTCGAACCCGGCATGATTCTAGCTCAGGTGCCCTTCTTCCCGTCCAATCGTGCGTCAGATCTTGATCTCGAAAGCAAGATGCCTGCAGATCAGCAGATCGCTACCATGTACCCTGAGATCTTCCGCTGTGTAGGCTGCGGCACCTGTACACGCACCTGCCCCATGGATATCGATGTCATGGGTTACATCGCCTACTTCAAACGTGGCGACATCAAGGGCGGTGCAGAAAAATCATTTGACTGCATCATGTGCGGCCTCTGTGCGGCACGCTGTCCAGCCAATATATCTCAGTTCAATGTCGCAATGACCGCCCGTCGTATAGCGAGTGCCAAGCTGACACCAAAATCTGGGGTTACCGCTGCACGCGCCGAGCAGGTTCGCTCTGGCCGCTATGAGCCGATGCTGGCTGAACTCTGTGAAATGAGCGGTGAAGACTTAAAGAAACTTTACGTGGAACGCGAGCGTGAACCCGACTTGGCCAAGCCAGGCGAGTGGATGCCCGAAGACCAGACTCATCTATAAGCGAGGAAAGCATGTCCGAAGGTTACACTCCAGAAATGCTCGACCTGATCAAACGGGTCGAGGAAAGTCGCCCTCAGCGCCTATCTGAGTCACGTGCTGGGAAAGCATTCCCTGCCATGTCAATGGATGCACGGGACGTAGTCCTGAACGCATTCCACCCAGACTATACCGAAGAGGGTCGTCGCGCTCTCGGGATCGGCCCGAACAAAGATGAGGTCTACCCCGAAGAGCTGATTGATCTGCTGGAATCCCGCAGCATACTGGAAGCGGTCAAGCCAGACCTCTCAACGCCTGGTTATGAGACCGATGTACTGGTCATCGGCGGTGGCGGTGGTGGTAGCGCAGCCGCACTAAGTGCAGCAGGCGAAGGGCTGAATGTCATCATGGCTACCAAACTACGTCACGGCGACTCCAACACCGTTATGGCCGAAGGCGGCATTCAAGGTGCCGATCAGGAGCCGGACTCCCCATACTTCCATTATCTTGACGTTATCGGTGGTGGTCACTTCACCAACGAACGCTCACTTGTAGCCGCCATGACCAACGATGCACCCGTCATTATTGAGTGGCTGGAATCACTGGGCATGATGTTTGACAAACACCCCGATGGCCGCATGAAAGCCCGTCACGGTGGTGGTACCAGCCGTAAGCGCATGCACTCTGCGGGTGATATGACCGGCGCTGAAATTATGCGTGTGCTGCGTGATGAGACACGCGACCGCAAAGACAAAATCAAGATTCTGGAATTCTCACCCGCTATTGAACTGCTGATGGATGAGAACGGCCGTTGTGCTGGTGCTGTCCTGAACAACATGGAGACCGGTGCCTACTACACCGTAAAAGCCAAGACCACCATCATCGCCACTGGCGGTACCGGTCGTCTGCACTACCGCGGCTTCGCCTGCACCAACCACTACGGTGCAACCGGTGATGGCCTGGTGATGGCCTACCGCGCAGGTGCCAAACTGGGCTACATGGACTCTGTTCAGTATCACCCAACAGGCACCGCCTACCCCGAACAAAACGTCGGCCTGCTGGTAACCGAAAAGGTACGTGGTCTGGGCGGACAGCTATTGAACATCGACGGCGAACAGTTCGTATTTCCACTGGAACCCCGTGATGTCGAATCTGCCGCCATCATTCGTGAGTGTGTCGGCAACGGCAAAGGCGTAAAGACCCCAACGGGTCGCCTTGGCGTCTGGCTGGATTCACCGCTTATTGACGAGTTACACGGCCCAGGTACTGTGCAGCGTGAGCTGCCAGCCAAATACATTCAATTCAAGCGCTTTGGCATCGATATCGCCAAGGTACCCATGCTAGTCTACCCAACGCTGCATTATCAAAATGGCGGCATTGCCATCAATGATCAGTCTGAGACTACAATCCCCGGACTCTATGCCGCAGGTGAGACCACCGGTGGCGTACATGGTCACAACCGCTTAATGGGTAACTCTCTACTGGATATCCTGGTATTTGGTCGTCGTGCTGGTCAAGCGGCCGCTACAGCTATTGCCGGTGGCGCTGAACCCGGTACAGCCAGCCTGGATCATCTGGTTGAGTACGGAAAAACCCTGAGTGATGCCGGACTCGATCGTGGTGCAGTCAGCCCGATGATCCTACCCAACTACGCAACAGATGAAATTCGGTCGCGTCGGTGGGACGTTAAGTCCCCTACCGTTTAAGTAACGAACGGCGAAGGAGTAAAGTATGGCCAAAATTGGCGTCTTTGTCTGTCAGTGCGGCAATAACATTGCACGCACCGTTGATACTGCTGAGGTGGCGAAGTACATCGGCGAGCAGGACGGCGTGGTGCATGTCGAAGATTATAAATTCATGTGCTCCGCCCCTGGGCAGGAGATGTTCAAGAAAGCGATTAAAGAGAAAGGACTGGATGCCTGTATCGTCTCCGCTTGTAGCCCAAAAATGCACGAAGCCACCTTCCGCAACGCAGCAGAAGCGGCTGGACTCAATCCATTTAAGGTAGAGATCGCCAACATCCGTGAGCAGTGCTCCTGGGTGCATGACGACAAAGCAGTGGGAACCGTCAAGTCAAAGGATTTGACCAAGATGATGGTTGAACGCATCAAGTTCAACAAGCCGCTGGAACGCTACGTCATGCCACTGACCAAACGCGCACTGGTGCTTGGTGGTGGTATCGCCGGCATTCAGGCTTCACTGGATCTAGCCCAAGCCGGCATTGAAGTACATATTGTCGAGCGTGAACCATCACTGGGCGGCAACATGGCACGTCTCTCTGAGACCTTCCCTACCCTGGATTGCTCTCAGTGCATCATGACCCCGCGTATGGTGGAGGTACAAAACCATCCGCTCATTACCGTACACGCCTACGCCGAACTGGAGCAGCTTTCAGGCTTCATTGGCAACTTCCGCGCACGTATCCGCCAAAAAGCCAAGTTCGTCATCGACGATCTCTGCACTGGCTGTGGTGAGTGCTGGGAAAAATGTCCATTCTCTACCGAGAGTGAGTTTGAGATGGGGCTGGCAAAACGCAGCATCATCTACATTCCATTCCCGCAGGCTGTGCCTACCGTACCTGTCATCGATAAGACAGAATGCCCCAAGATTCTGAAGGACAAATGCGGTCTCTGCGCCGATGTCTGCGGCCCTGACTGCATCGACTTCACCCAGCAGGATGAGATCAAAGAGATTGATTTCGGTGCTGTTATCGTGGCTACCGGCTTTGAGCTGATGCCAAATGTCTACCGTGAGTATGGCGGCTGGCGTCCACCTCACATGACACCCAAGAAACTGACCGCCAAACAGCGCAAGGCTCTGCCCCGCTCAGACGCTGGTCGTTTGGTTGACGTTATCAACGGCCTTGAATTCGAGCGGCTGGCCTCTGCATCAGGCCCTACCGGTGGTCAGATCCGTCGCCCATCCGATGGCAAGATTCCAGAAACCGTGGTATTCATCGCCTGCGTCGGCTCGCGTGACTGCAACAAGGGTGTAGAGTACTGCTCCAAGATCTGCTGCATGTACACTGCCAAGCACACCATGCTCTATCAACATGCTGTGCATCACGGCAAGTCCTTCGTCTTCTACATGGATATCCGTGCAGGCGGCAAAGGCTACGAGGAGTTTATTAACCGAGCTCAGGATGAAGGTGCACAGTATATCCGTGGCCGCGTCTCTCGCCTCACCAAGCGAGGCGACAAGATTCTGGTCAAGGGCGCAGATACCCTCACCGGTCAAGCTGTAGACGTTGAAGCGGATATGGTAGTACTGGCTACCGCTATGGTATCGCAAGGCGATTCCGAAGAGGTCGCTCAAACCTTAGGTATCGGCTACGACAAACACGGCTTCTTCTCTGAGCAGCATCCAAAGCTCATGCCGGTCGAGTCATCAACAGGTGGCATCTTCCTCGCCGGCGCTTGCCAGGGTGTAAAAGATATCCCAGAGACGGTCTCACAAGCCTCTGCGACCGCCGCTAAGGTACTCGCCCTCTTCTCTAAAGATGAGATGATGCGCGACCCTGAGGTAGCGATCGTCAACCAAGAGAAGTGCATGAACTGCTGGGACTGCGTCACCGTATGCCCCTATCTCGCCATCGACCGGGTTGAGCTGAAGGATCGCAACGGCAACTTCCGCAAGTGGGCCGCATATGTGAACCCAGGGCTCTGCCAAGGCTGTGGACTGTGTAACACCGCATGCCGCTCCAAGAGCATTGAGCTTATGGGTTACACCAACGAGCAGGTCTACGCCCAGATCACCGCCTTTGGCGGGGACATTATTTAAAGTCTTCAGGTTTAAAAGAGCTGATACATGGGAAAGAAAATCGAAATACATGACTTTGAACCAAAGATCATGGCCTTCGTGTGCAAATGGTGCACATACTCTGGTGCCGATCTTGCTGGCACCAGCCGTATGGACTACTCACCAAACGTGCGTATGATACGCTTGCCGTGCTCAGGCCGCATTGATCCACAGTTCCTGATCAAAGCCTTCGAGCAGGGCGCCGATGGCGTCCTTGTCTCCGGTTGTCATCCAGGTGATTGTCACTACAACGAAGGCAACTATTACGCTCGTCGTCGTAATACAACCTTTCGCCAGCTGATGGATTTCAATGGTATCGATATAGAACGCATCGAGTTCTCATGGATATCTGCAGCAGAAGCCATCAAGTGGACATAGGTCGTCGATGCCTTTACCGAGAAGGTTCGTGAATTAGGCCGTCATCCACAATACAACGATGACATTGTTGACCCCTACGCCCAGTTTCTGGTGCAGAAAGATCAGGAGTCCGCATGATCGAGCAAATCCGTAACCAGGCCCGCCTGCTGCTGGAAAATGGCGATGTTGATGTCGTAATTGGTTATGCCGAAGGGAGTGATCCCACGCGCACAACACCTGTTTTCATACGCAAGGCGGAAGATGTAGACAAACTGATCTACGATCCACGCTGCATCAACTCTCTGCCGCTCTATCTCAACAAGCGCCACGAGTACACACGCAAGGGTTGGAAAAAGACGGCTATTATCGGCAAGGGTTGTGACATCCGCGCCATCGTTCAGCTGATCGCTGAAAACCAGCTGAAACGCGATGAGATCTACATCCTTGGCGTCCCCTGTGAAGGTGTTGTCTCCCATCCCGAGAAGTGGGACGGCAGCCTGCATGATGGCAACCGCGCCAGCAAGTGTACTGACTGTGATGTCATGACCCCTCATGAGACTGACTTCTTTCCAGGCGATAAACCAGACATTGACCGTTCTAACCCATATGAGGCAACCTCTAAAAATGTTGCAACTCTTATGGAGCTGGAGCTGGACAAGCGCTTTGCCTTCTGGCGGACAGACTTTGATCGTTGCTTTAAATGCTACGCCTGTCGCGAGGTATGCCCACACTGCTCATGCAATGTCTGCATTACCGATGAGACAACGCCCAGCTGGATCGACCCAGCTGCACATAAAAAGGGCATTTTCTCCTGGCATCTGACCCGCGCCATGCACCTGGTTGGACGATGCACCGGTTGCGGGGAATGCACCCGCGCCTGCCCAATGGGTATTCAGGTGGATCTCTTCAACCAACGCATGAAAGAGGTTGTACAAGAGAGCTACAGTTACAAACCGGGCTACTCTCTGGAAGACAAGCATCCGTTGATCACCTACAAGGTCGACGACCGCGAGGATTTCATCAAGTAATACGGAACCGAGATATAGGCCCAAGAGAGACCAAGTCCACTGCCCTGGCCTTGCATCCCAAAGGCACATTTGAGTTTTGATTCGAATCGTGAATTTATGAAAACAGCCACACTTAACAAAAGCGACATCGGTAAATGCATTGATCTATTGGTGCAGGCCGATCTACGGGTGATCGCCCCACGCCTTCAGCCTCAACTGGATGAAGATGGCCCTGACTCCATCGATGTGCTCACCTTCACTGAAGTCAAGTCGGGTGATGATCATCAGGTTGGCGAAGGCCTGCTCCCACTCAACGGCGTAAAGGAGTTTCTGTTCGCAAAACATGAGCCTCTATTTGCCTACGAGAAACGTGGTAAAAAGATTGAGATCATCCCGGTTCATCATGAGTACCCACAGACGGTAATCATTGGTGTGCGCCCCTGTGACGCGGCTTCAATCGCCTCACTGGAGTCGGTCTTCTCAGATGCCAACGCAGGCTTTGAAGACCCATTCTTCACCGAGCGGCGTTCACGTACCACCTTCATCACCTACTCCTGCACCGCGCCGGATTCCAGCTGCTTCTGTACCTCGGTTAATCTATCACCCGATAGCGCCAAGGGATCAGATCTGCACCTGACTGAGATCGGTGACGGTCGTCTGCACGTTGAAGTGATTACCAAGGCCGGTGAAGCTGTAGCCAAACAACTTCAAGATCTGCTTGAAGGAGAAGGCGATCGGGGCGCTCGTGAAAAAGCAGGCGCTGAAGTCACTGAGAAACTGACCCGCATTCGCGATTCAGCCCCCATCATGGATTGGCTGATGGACACCGCCAACTTTGACGATGAGATGTGGCAACGCCTTGGCGAGAAATGCATCGGCTGTGGAGCCTGTACATTTGTCTGCCCCACCTGCCACTGCTTTGACATCGTTGACGAAAACAAAGGCTCCAAGGGCTACCGCGTCAAATTCTGGGACTCCTGCCAGTTTGACCACTTCACCCTGCACGCCTCTGGCCACAACCCCCGTGACTGGCAGTACAAACGCTATCGCAACCGTTTCAACTGCAAGTTCAAGATCTATCCAGAGAAATTTGAGACCCCAGGTTGCGTTGGCTGCGGTCGTTGTATCCGCGCCTGCCCAGTCAACCTGGATATTACCGAATACATGGCCGAGGTCGCCCACAAGGCAGCCAATCCAAACGCCATGAAAGCTGATCCAGATTTCGAATAAATCACCGGGAGTGATTTATCACGTAAGCCCCACAGGGGTGAGTCTCAAGGATGAGACGAATAATAAAGGTATTACATCCGTGTCCAATATCTATCAACCCGATCTCATGACCATTACCAAGGTCATCCAAGAAGCGCCGGGCATCAAAACCTTTCACCTGCAATTTCAGGATGAAAACGTCGCCAAAAACTTTAGCTTCCAGACTGGTCAATTTGGCGAATACTCCGCCTTTGGCGCGGGAGAGAGTACATTCTGTATCGCCTCCTCCCCCACCCGCCCGGATCACATCGAGTGTTGCTTCCGTGAGACAGGCAAGAATACTGCAGCTCTTGCCAACCTGACAGAAGGTGACACCATCGGCTTTCGCGGCCCCTATGGCAACACCTTCCCGCTGGATGACTGGAAAGGTAAAAACCTCATCTTCATCGGTGGTGGTATTGCCCTGCCCCCACTGCGTTCCGTCATCTGGAACTGCCTCGATCTGCGCGAACAGGATGGCCGCTTCGAACACATCTCCGTGATCTACGGTGCCAAAACCGTGCAGGATCTGGTCTACAAACGCGAGCTTGAAGAGTGGGATCAGATGGACAACGTCACCATGGTCAAAACCGTTGACCCCGGTGGCGAGACCGAAGATTGGGATGGTCATGTGGGTTTCGTGCCTCACGTACTGGAAAATGAGGTCAAGCCCGACCCAGAGAACACCATCGCCATCGTCTGTGGCCCACCCATCATGATCAAATTCACCTTTGAAGCGCTGGAACGCCTTGGCTTCAAACAGGATCAAATGGTCACCACCATGGAAAACCGCATGAAATGCGGCATAGGTAAATGCGGGCGCTGCAACATCGGCTCTGTCTATGTCTGTATTGATGGCCCTGTCTTCACAGCCACTGAACTGGCAGCGCTTCCTAACGATTTCTAATCCAGCAATCACAAAAGGCGGTTCAGTCAAATAGACTGAACCGCCTTTTTTTATGCCTGATAAAAACAAGTGAATTTTATTGTATTTGAAGAGTCTGTGAATGTAGGTAAAATCACCCGCTTCACCGCATATTCAGCTAGAGACCTTTATGAGCATACTTTTCAGATTACCTCTAATCTTTCTCGCCTCTATCAGCCTCAGTAATCTGGCATTGGCTGAATCAGAAACAGGGCACACTGAGCATCAGTCAGAGAAGAGACAATCTGTCACAACCCTCTCACCCGCCATTCGCACCCTGTTAACCCAGGAGATGAACAGCATCCAAAAGACCATGACAGAAATCCTGCCCCTACTTGTCTCAGGAGAGTGGCGGCAGGTATCAGAGCTTGCAGCAAAGATAGCAGGCGGACATATCATGAAGCAGAAGCTCTCTGCTGAGCAGGCCCAGGAGCTTATGACCACCCTGCCCCAGGGCTTTAAAGATCTGGATAACAACTTCCATAACTCTGCCTCTATGATGTCCCACGTGGCCAAACAGGGGCACATAGAACTTGTAGCCTTCTATTACTACCGGCTAACTGAGCTCTGTATAACCTGCCATGCCAAATATGCACAACACCGCTTTCCAAATCTATTTCTTGTGCCCAAGGAACATTCACATGGAAAACAGCAGCAGACTCAAAAGCATAATCACTAAAGAGCAGCTACACTCATCACCATCACTACTCTCAGCCATATCAGTGGACAACCAATGAGCTTATTACACAGCATATCCAAACGCCGAGTAAATCTGTTTGGATTCATTATTTGCGCATCTCTGATAGGGGCCGCGCTCTATCTGCAGGAGGCCGGGCATGAACCCTGCCCGCTCTGTATCTTGCAGCGTGTCGCCTTTATCTCCATGGGTATCATATTTCTGATTGCTGCCCTGCATAACCCGGCTGGGCGCATCTGCGGACGCATCTATGGCGTGCTGATTGCAATTGCCGGCACTGTGGGTGCCATCATCGCCGGACGACATGTCTGGTTGCAACATCTGCCACCTGATCAAGTGCCAGAGTGCGGGCCTGGCCTGGAGTACATGATGGAGGTCTTTCCACTGACCGAAGCGATGCAGATGGTATTTAAAGGATCGGGGGAGTGTGCAAAGGTCTCATGGACATTCCTGGGGCTAAGCATACCAGGCTGGGCGTTTGTGCTGTTTGTTACCCTTGCAGTGGTGGGGCTGCTGCGAAACTGGGCCTACCGTGAACGCAGCAACGCCTACTCAATTCTTTAGCTTTAATAGAACCTCTTTCGCCCGGTTGATCTGGGCAGCAAGATAGTTTGACCCACCCCGATCTGGATGCACCTTCAATGCCAGACGGCGGTGGGCAGCGATAATCTCCTCCCTCTCTGCCCCCTCTTTAACACCCAGGATTCTGCAGGCCTCCTCCAAGCTCATCTGATCACAGGAAGGCGGTGCGCTATGCCCATATCCCGCCTCCTGTGAACGCTGATCTGCAGACGAACCCGCCGGATCTCTACGCGTCTGGTAGTGATGAAACAGGCGCTGAGCCAGGCCCAACATCCAAGGCATGCGGATCAGCCGTATCAACAGCGTCACCACCCCGCCAATGGCCGCGCCTGCTGCTGCAAACAGGGGACTCAGATGACCCGTCACGGCCAAGATGGCCAGCAGGGCGATGCCCGCTCCGATAGCGATCCTTACCAGCGCCCTGGAGACCTGCTCCGGCGGCGTACGCACAAACCAGCGTAGCGCCATCCACAGGCCAAGGCAGATACCAAAAAAGAGAATAAGACGGCCTATGCCCACAGCATCACACTCTGTCTAGCTCACCTTTGTCCAAACTTAAGATTTGATGGAAAAATCAACCGCCCGTAATAGACATAATCCGCACGACATTATCTGGCTGCGACTGAAATTCATGCTGCTTTGGCTTGAGTTCAATCGCATCCTGCAGCGCCTGTTTGATCTTCTCATCATTTGCCCCACTGCGCAGGAGGGGACGCAACTCTACTGTATCGTGCTGTCCAAGGCAGAGGTAGAGGGTGCCTTCAACCGAGAGACGCACGCGGTTGCAGGTATCGCAGAAGTGTTGTGACATCGGGGTAATGAAGCCGATACGCAGGTTGGTGCCACGCACCCGCACATAATCCGCAGGGCCGGCGCCTTTCATCTTGGCAGGTTCCAGATCAAAACGCTTTCCCAGATCATCCCTCACCTCTTGCAGGTCGAGGAAGTAATCGGTCGCTGTCTTTCCAGTTGCACCAACGGGCATGGTCTCGATGAAGCGGAGGGTAAAATCATGCTTAATACAGAAATCGACCATATCAGTGATTTCATGATCATTTAGCCCTTTCATCACCACCATGTTGATTTTGATGGGGTGCAGACCGGCTGCTTTGGCCGCCATCAACCCCTCAATGACCTTATCCAGGTCTCCTTGGGTAATCTTATGGAAGGTGGCATGATCGAGTGAATCGAGGCTGACATTGATACGGCCCACACCAGACTCTTTAAGCACAGCCGCATATTCTGCCAATCTTGAGGCGTTGGTACTGAGCGAGAGATCCTCCAGCATCGGCAGAGCACCAAACCGACGGATCATATCGGGCAGATCCGGGCGTATCAGAGGCTCACCACCCGTTATCCGCATCTTGCTGACACCCAGTTCTGAGAAGAGACGCACCAGGCGTTCCAGCTCGTCCAGGGTCAGCCAGGATTCAGGCTGAGAGAACCCTTTATAACCTTTGGGAATACAGTAGAAACAGCGAAAGTCACAACGATCTGTCACTGAAATTCGCAAATACTCTATCTTTCGACCAAAGCCATCTCTCAACTCAAACATCAACTTACACCCTGCAAATAGTGATCTTGCTATGCTACAGCAATATTTTCCTTCACGCAGGTAATAAATAACCTATCAAATAGATGGGTTTTGCATTTGTCAGCTAAATTTGCGATTCTGGTTCCTGATTACAAGGCCAGTCCTGATCAGCAGCACCATTCGAGGAGGGCACTATGGCAAAAAACAGAATGACCATTCACACAGGCCACCGGCGCGCTCTTACTCCTTTAATCCTGGCTTTTCTGGCGGGGATCTTCTGCACCATCCTGCTCAACTCAGGCATGGGCTACACCAATAGTCTGGAATTCTGTACCTCCTGCCACTCCATGTCTTTTAATATGGAAGAGTATAAAAAGAGCATCCATTATAAAAACCCATCAGGGGTACGGGCTGAATGCCCGGATTGCCACGTTCCCAAGGCATTTGGCCCCATGCTGATGGCCAAGGCGATGGCAGCAAAAGATGTTGTCTACGAACTATTGGGCGGCATTAAAACCAAAGGGCAGTTTGAGCAACAGCGCTGGGAGATGGCCAATCACGTTTGGGATAAGATGCAGGCCACAGATTCCAGGACATGCCGCTCCTGCCATGCATTGGCGCAGATGGATCTTGCCGGGCAGGAGAAGATCGCCCGCAAGCGTCATACCAGTGCAGAGCAAGAGGGCAAGACCTGCATCGACTGTCATAAGGGCATTGCCCATGAGGAGCCGGAAGAACCCGATGAAGCAACGGAAGAGACTACGCAGTGAAACCTGACTATCACCAATATTGGCAACCAACTGTATTTATCATCGGGCTGATCTTCAGCACCCTCTCCGGCAACAGTAGCGCAGCCACTTCAGACAACAGCAACATTCGTCTGCTGGCCGGTGGCTGCAACATCTGTCACGGCCCGGATGGCATCAGTAGCGGCCCGGCAATTCCCAGCATTGCCGGCCTCTCTGGTGAATATCTACGATCCACACTGGAGGGCTTTAAAAGCGGCGAGATACCCTCCACCAGCATGGGGCGTATTGTTAAGGCCTACAACAGCGATGAGTTGCAGGCCCTGGCGGCCCACTACAGCGGCAGACCCTTTATCAACGCCAGGCAGCCCTACAATCCAAAACAGGCCAAACGGGGTGAAAAGCTGCATGAGCAGTACTGCGAGAAGTGTCATGCCAGAGGTGGACAGTCAGTGGATGATGATGCCGGGCGTCTGGCCGGACAATGGCGACCCTATCTGATCTGGGCCTTGAAGGATTTTCGCTCTGGTCAACGCATTGCAGGCAAAAAGATGCAACAGCGGCTGGATAAACTCTACATCCGAAAAGGCAAGGCCGGCTTTAGCGCTCTGCTCCACTACTACGCCAGTCAGAAACAGTAATCATGACCATCACACGCAGAAGATTTATTAAAACACTGGGGGCAGCTTCAGCACTCTCGCTTGGCGGCACACCCTTTCTTGCCCTTGGCGCCAACAGGCAGATTGTGATCATTGGCGGCGGCATCGGTGGCACAACGGCCGCCCGGCAGATCCGTCTGATCGATCCCACGATAGATGTCACCCTGATTGAACCCAAGCAGCACTATTACACCTGTTTCATGAGCAATGAGGTATTGTGTGGCAAACGCAAACTCAGCAGCATCCGCTTTGACTATACAGGGCTAAAAGCCCTCGACATCAATGTTATTCACGACAAGGCCACCCATATCACACCAAACAGACAGAAGATCACGACAAAAGGCGGCAAAACACTCTCTTACGACCGATGCATCATCGCCCCGGGGATCGATTTCAAGTGGGAGAGTATTGATGGTTTTGATGAAAAAACAGCCCGAATATTCCCGCATGCCTGGCAGGCAGGCCAGCAGACAGAGATCCTGCAAAAACAGCTGGGGAGCATGCCCAATGGGGGTACTGTCATCATCACCCCACCCTCTGGCCCGATGCGCGCACCACACGCACCTTATGAGCGGGCAAGTCAGATTGCACACTATCTAAAGCAACACAAATCCAGATCCAAGGTGCTTATATTTGATGCTAAAATAGCATTTCCACAGCAAGCCCTCTTCTTTCAGGCCTGGGAGAAACTGTTTGGGTATGGCACCCACAGCAGCCTGATCGAGTGGTATGGTGGCCCAGATTATGCGCTCATCAGACTGGATACTGCATCTCACACCATCATCACAGTGGCAGGAGACCGGCACACAGGCGACATCCTGAACATCATCCCCGCCCAACAGGCCGGTCACATTGCCGCTACTGCCGGCCTGACCGATACCAGTGGCTGGTGCCCAGTTGATCTCCACACCTTTGAATCCACTCAACATAAAGGCATCCACATCATCGGGGACGCCTGTATCGCCAACCCGATGCAAAAACTGGGCTCCGCCGCCAACAGTCAGGCCAAAGCCTGCGCTGCTGCTGTGACATCACTTCTTAATGGGCGGGCGCCAGGCCCAGCTGTTTTTACTGATGTCGCCTACTCTACTATGGGAGAGGCATACACCTTTTCAACAGTTGGCACATACCGATTGGCAAAAGGGAGCAACAGCCTCACCCGGGTTGCCGGAGGGTCTACCCCCAGCGATGCTTCAGCAACACATTTAAAACGTGAAGCCGCCTATGCAGAGAGTTGGTTCAACAACCTGACCAAAGATACTTTTGGTTAACCTACTGCCCCACAATCCTCTTTCCTCATGTATAATCGTCGACTTTTGTCGGCTGAATATTACAGAATCAGATGCTGGAGATAACCAACCTCGCCTGTTCACGCGGGGATCGCCAACTGTTTACAGGACTGAACTTCTCGCTGGAGCCGGGATCTCTTCTCTATGTGGAGGGGCGAAACGGCACCGGGAAGAGCACGCTTTTACGCACAATTTGTGGGCTTTTCCTGGCCGACAGTGGTGAGATACTCTGGAATGGCGAAAGCACCCAGTCACTGGCCGAAGACTACACCAAAGAGGTGGTCTACCTTGGTCACCATAATGGCATAAAAGATGACCTGACCGGCCTGGAGAATCTGCGCATCTCAACCGTTCTGGACGGTGATGATGTCACAGAGGATCAGATCTGGAATGCCCTGAAAAAGATGGGACTAAAAGGCTTTGAGGATCTACCCACAAAGGTACTCTCCCAAGGACAGAAACGGCGCGTAGCCTTGGCCCGTCTGTTATTGAACAGCTCCAAATTATGGATTTTGGATGAACCCTTTACCGCCCTGGATGTGGCGGCCGTCGATCTGCTGCAATCTGTTATTGCTGAGCATATTAATGATGGCGGCATAGTCATACTGACCACGCACCAAGAGGTGGCGCTGACCTCTGGCCAGATTCAACGGCTTGAGTTAGGTAAGAAAAAAAACAAAAATGTTTAAGACCTTCCGCTGCATTGTAATGCGTGATCTGACCCTGGCCATGCGCCGGCGTACAGATGTGTTGACTACACTGTTTTTCTTTATCATTGTGGTCAGCCTGTTCCCTTTGGGCGCAGGCACTGAAAAAATAATTCTGCAGAAGATCGCCCCCGGTGTTGCCTGGGTTGCCGCCCTGCTGGCATCGATGCTGGCACTGGAACGACTGTTTGCCAGTGATTTTGCAGACGGCACTTTGGAGCAGATGCTGCTCACACCACAGCCTATGTTCATTTTGGTGCTGGGCAAGGTATTCGCCCACTGGCTGTTGACGGGATTACCCCTGGTATTTATCGCACCACTGGTTGGCCTGCAATACTACCTGCCCAACGAGGCTGTCGGCACCATGATGCTGGCACTCTTGATCGGGACACCTGTTTTAAGCCTGGTTGGAGCCATTGGTGCCGCTTTAACACTGGGACTGCGTGGCGGCGGCATCCTGCTGTCACTATTGATATTGCCGCTCTATATCCCGATCATGATATACGGTGCAGGCGTAGTCTCTGCCAGCGCAATGGGGACTACCGACCTACAAGCCTACTTTTCAATATTGTCAGGCTTTTTGATATTGGCCCTTGTACTGTCACCCATAGCAACAGCAGCGGCACTGCGTATTTCAGTCGAATAGAGACGAGAGAAAAACTTGTGAGCATAAACTGGTTCAAGTATTCATCACCAACAACCTTCTACCCACTTGCTGGAAAGATGATCCCTTTCTTTGGCTGGCTAACCGCCATCCTGGCAATAGGTGGACTCTACTGGGGCTTCTTTGAAACCCCTGATACCCTCAGTGATCAGAAGCAGTACTACCGCATCATCTACATCCATGTAGGTGCCGCCTGGATGTCCATGTGGCTCTATATAATGATGGCTGCCTGGGCATTGGCCGGATTGGTGTTTCAAACCCGCCTCTCTTTCATGATCGCAAGCGCCATTGCACCAACAGGTGCCATCGCTACCTTTTTGGCACTCTGGACCGGGGCTTTCTGGGGCAAGACCAGCTGGGGAACCTGGTGGGACTGGGATCCACGCATGACCTCAGAACTGATCCTGCTGTTCCTCTATATGGGTTATATGGCACTTCAGTCCGCCATTGACGATCCCCGCCGGGCAGACCGCGCCGCCGCACTGCTCGCCCTTGTCGGCCTGGTCTGTGTCCCCATTATCTTTTGGTCCATCAACTGCCCTAATCCCAACGAGTGTGCTGCCCTGCACCAGACATCCAAACCCGGTGGTGGCAATATGGATCCCAATATCCTAATCGCTATGCTGGTTGTGGCACTTGCCTTTTGGATGTACGCCTTTGTCGCCATCCTGATGCGCGTGCGCAATATCATCCTGGAGCGCGAACGCCATACCACCTGGGTCAACGAGCTGAACAAGCTGCTGGAGGAGAACAAATGAGCGCTATTTCTGAATTTTTCCACGCCGGCGGCTACGGATTCTATATCTGGGGCTCGTATGGCATGGCCATCCTTTTAATGGCCGGTGAGCTGATTGCTGTCAAACAACAATATCGAACTATCCTGAAACGCCTGAGTCGAATGGCACGAATAAATGCCGCTGAGGAAGATGAATGAAACCAAGACAGAAACGCATTGTATTTGCCGTTATTGCAGTTATTGCCATTGGCATTGCTGCGAAGCTGATCATTGCATCAATAGATAAAGGCTCATCCTATTTCTACAGCCCAAAGAAAGTGCTAGCGGGTGAAGCCCCTAAAGATCAGGTCTTTCGAATTGGCGGGCTGGTTAAAGTGGGTTCTATGCATCGCCTTGGCAAGACCCTGACCGTTGAATTCATCATCACAGATAATGTGTCTGCTGAAGTTACAACCCACTACACCGGCATACTCCCGGATCTTTTTAAAGAGGGTCAAGGTGTTGTAGCCAAGGGACGACTGGGGGATGACGGCATTTTTAAGGCCGAAGAGGTATTGGCCAAACACGATGAAAAATATCTGGCGCCCGAAGTAAAAGATGCACTCGAAGAGGCACACAACGAAGCCACAAACAAGAAGGAGAATACCCAGTGATCCCAGAAATTGGCCATTTTGCCCTGGTTCTGGCCATGTGCCTTGCCATTGCACAGGCAATCTTCCCGCTTGTGGGCACCATGAATAACACCCCATCCTGGGCAGGACTGGCACGGCCACTGGCCTGGGGGCAGGCACTATTCCTTACCATAGCCTTCGGTGCCCTCACTTATGCCTTCCTGGTTGACGACTTCTCGGTCAGATATGTCGCAGCCAACTCCAATACACTGCTGCCCACTGTCTATAAAATCTCTGCAGTTTGGGGTGCACATGAGGGATCACTCCTATTATGGGCCTTTTTCCTGGGCATCTGGAGTGCTGCAATCGCCATCCTCAGTAAAAGTCTGACACAAGAGGTTGTATCACGTGTATTAGCCGTGATGGGCATGATCAACGCCGGCTTTGTCTCATTCATGCTCTTTACCTCCAACCCATTTGAACGCCTGTTTCGGATACCTGCTGAAGGACGGGATCTCAATCCACTACTACAGGATGTTGGACTGGCACTTCACCCCCCCACGCTCTACCTGGGCTACGTGGGTTTCTCCGTGGCCTTTGGCTTTGCCATCGCCGCCCTGATTGGCGGTCGGCTTGATGCCTCCTGGGCACGTTGGTCTCGCCCCTGGACCACGGCAGCCTGGGTCTGGTTGACACTGGGCATCACTATCGGAAGCTGGTGGGCCTACTACGAACTGGGCTGGGGCGGCTGGTGGTTCTGGGATCCGGTTGAAAATGCATCCTTCATGCCCTGGATTGCCGGTACTGCACTGATGCATTCACTGGCAGTAACAGAGAAACGTGGTGCATTCAGAAGCTGGACATTGATGCTTGCCATACTGGCCTTCTCACTCTGTCTGCTGGGCACCTTTCTGGTTCGTTCCGGTGTATTAACCTCTGTGCATGCTTTTGCAGCTGACCCCGCACGCGGCATATTCATTCTGATCTTTCTGTTAATCGTTATCGGTGGCTCACTCGCCCTTTACGCTTGGCGTGCACCCTCCATTTTTAGCGGTGGCCGTTTTGACCTTGTCTCACGTGAGTCATTCCTGCTGGGCAACAACCTGCTACTGACCGTATTCACCTTTCTGGTTCTATTCGGCACCCTGGCACCGCTGGTCTATGACGCCCTGGAGTGGGGCAAGATCTCGGTTGGATTCCCCTGGTTCAACAAGATGTTTCTGATGGTAACCCCTTTCCTGGCGGTATTGATCGGCTTCGGTCCACTGATGCGATGGAAGCGCACTGACCCTGCATGGCTCATGAAAAAGCTACGTATCGCCATGATCATCAGTGTCATCATTGGACTCATCGCATTTATACCTTCGATATCAAAAGGCTCCCTGCTTGTTCCTCTGGGCATGTTCCTGGTGGCCTGGGTCATTACCTCACATATCACGGCTATCATTGACCGCCTGAAACATAAGCAAGGTATCAGTCACTTTTTTGCTGATATAGCGGGCAAAGGGCGCAGCTACTACGGCATGGTACTTGCCCATTTGGGTGTTGCCATGTTCATACTTGGCGCCACTATGGTCTCCCATCATGGCGTGGATAAAGACCTGCGCATGTCCCCCGGTGAAAGTGCTGAGATCAGCGCCTACCGCTTTCAATTCAATGGCGTTGTCCGAACCCCTGGCCCTAACTACACAGCCAACCAGGGTAAGTTCACCATTTTTCTGGATGACAAAGAGGTCGCCGTGTTAGAACCACAAAAGCGCACCTATTTTGCACAAGGACGACCGATGACCGAGGCGGCCATCGACTGGGGGCTTACACGTGACCTCTATGTCTCACTGGGTGAAGACCTGGGTGATGGCGACTGGAGCATGCGCCTCTACTACAAACCTTTTGTACGTTGGATCTGGCTTGGCGGGCTGGCTATGGCCTTAGGCGGCGTTCTCTGCATCTCTGACCGTCGCTACCGAACCAAAAAACAGAAAAACCAACAGTTGGCACAGTCAGATGCCGCTAACACCTTGGCTACGGAGAACAGTTAATGTCCGGTCGCACACGTTTCCTGATACCGCTATTCATTTTTCTCATTATGGCAGGCTTTCTGCTCAAGGGTCTGTTCATGGATCCACGCCATATACCCTCGGTGCTGATCAACAAGCCAGCCGCTGAGTTCAACCTGCCGACCCTGTATAACCCTGAGAAATTCATCAGCAAAGCGGACATGAAGGGAAAGATCTGGATGCTGAATGTCTGGGCCTCCTGGTGTTCTGCCTGCCGGGCAGAACATCAGGTACTCAATGCAATAGCAGGCATGGGTATCGTGGATATTATCGGACTCGACTACAAAGATGAGGCTGCTGATGGCAAAAGATGGCTACAGCAACTGGGCAACCCTTACAAAGAGGTTCTGGTCGATAAAAGTGGCCGTACCGGCATCGACTTTGGAGTATACGGCGTACCTGAGAGCTTCCTTATAGATGGTGACGGGGTCATCCGTCATAAATTTACCGGCCCCATCTACTACCCGGATATCAAAGGGGTGCTGATACCCAAACTTAAAGAGATCAGGGGTGAAGGCAAATGAAGATACTCAAGACAGCAGTCTTCCTTGGGCTGTTTCTCATGTCCGGCTTTGCCGGCGCTACCGCCCTCTCCTCATACAGCTTTAAGGATAAGGCTGAGGAGCAGGCCTTCCGTGAGTTAACCGCCAAGATTCGCTGTCTGGTCTGCCAAAATCAATCCCTTGCAGACTCTGATGCCGATCTTGCAAGCGATCTGCGCAGAGAGATCTACGCCCTCTGGAAAGAACAAAAATCAGAAGATGAGATCCTTGATTTTCTGGTATCACGCTATGGTGATTTTGTACTCTACGACCCTCCATTCAAACCCTCTACCTACATCCTGTGGTTTGGCCCATTCTTCTTGCTCATTATTGGTGGCTACGTGCTCTCACGCGCACTGAAAAGCAAAACCAAAGACAAAGAGGTAGAGCTGACTGAAGAGGATCAACAACGCCTGAAAGCCCTGCTGGAAGATGACAACGATAACCGGGAAACAACCAAATGACTCTGTTTTGGATAACTGCAGCCGGGCTTACCGCCGTGGCCATACTCTTTATCGTACTACCACTGCTCCGATACAAACCGATAGAAGAAGCCAGCTCAGATGAACTCAATATTGAGATTATCAAGCAACAACTAAAAGAGCTGGAAGCCGACATGGAGGCGGGCGAGCTGGAGCAAGAACAGTACACCGCCTCCCGCCATGACCTGGAAAAGGCGCTGCTGGCAGACCTCAATACTGGCAATGAGAACAAGGCCAGCGAAGCCAAATCCGGACGTTGGGCGATATTCGCAATACCCGTGATTATTGTTGTTATCGCTCTGCCTACCTACTTTAAAGTCGGCGCCCCTGACATCATTCCACAGCTTAACGACCCAGCATCCGTGCAGCAACGCACTGCCCAAAACAATACACAGCATTCAGCTGCCGGACAGCCCAACGCCTCGATGGAAGAGCTGGTTATCAAGCTTGCAAAGCGGATGGAGAGTGAGCCAGAGAACATAGAAGGCTGGAAAATGCTGGGGCGTAGCTATATCTCTCTGGGACGCATTCAGGAGGCTCTCCAAACATACGAGAAAGCCATAAAACTTGACCGGAAGGATGTTGATCTACTGATGGGCTACGCCACTACCATGGCCATGACCCGCAACAATCAGTTCCAGGGCATGCCTGCCGAAATCATTGATCAGGCCTACCAGCTAGCACCACAAAATCCCAACGTACTCTGGCTAAAGGGCAATATTCATTATCAGGCTGGCGAATTTCAACAGGCTGTAGTTGTTTGGGAAAAGGTAATGACCAAGCTACAACCCGGTAGTGAAGAGGCCACGACGGTTGCTGAATATCTCAAAGATGCCCGTTCCAGACTACCTGCTGGCACAGCAGTACCTGCAGCGCCTCAGGCCACCGCCGCTCCAGCCGGCGCCACTGAGACCAGTGCCAATAGCACCACTGCTGCTGAAGCAATTCGTGTCACGGTAACGCTGGATACTGCACTGCAAAACAAGGTTCAGGGTAACGAAACACTCTTTATCTTTGCCCGCGCAGTGAATGGCCCACGTGTGCCTCTTGCTGTCGTTCGCAAAACGGTAAGAGACCTGCCTATCACGCTTGTTATGGATGACAGTATGGCCATGGCAGCACAGTTTGCACTCTCAAAATATCCACAAGTCATTGTAGAGGCCAGGATCACAAAATCCGGCAAACCATCTGCATCAAGTGGCGATCTTGAGGGCCATGTCAGCCCGGTTAAACCGGGTCAAACAGAGACTGTAAATCTGATTATCAATAGCATAAATCCGTAGCTATCGACATGCCAAAGCGGTCGTTTAAAGACCGCTTTGGCAACCATTAAACAACCCAGTCATAAAGAAAGGAGAGATCTCCCAAAAGATTTGTTCACCCGATAGTATCGGGCCAGTACACCGTCCAGGTTATATTGACGGTGTACTAGGGAGTGTTCTCAATCAATAAGGCCAAAAGCACCTTTTTGGCCCTGTCCATGCCCTCATCCAAGCTAGCCTCTATCTCTTCCCAGGTAATGGGACCTTCTCCACGGCCAGCGGCCCAGTTTGCCACCACAGCACAGGAGGCATAGCTTAGTTCCAACTCACGGGCCAGCGCAGCTTCCGGCATGCCTGTCATACCTACCAGGTCACAGCCATCTCGCTCCATTCGATTGATCTCCATGGCTGATTCCAGACGTGGCCCTTGTGTAGCACCATAGGTACCGTCTGGAACAAGCTCAACCCCTGCCAGCTGGCCAGCTTCAATCAAACGGGTTCGCAGTTTTTCACAATAGGGATCAGTAAAGTCAACATGTACCACTTTTCCCTGTTGCTGCTCAAAAAAGGTGTGCGCTCGACCCCAGGTGTAGTCAATAATCTGATGCGGAATGGCAACACAACCCGGCACCATATCCTGACGGATGCCACCCACAGCACCCATGCCTACAATCTTTTTGACTCCCGCATCCTTTAGCGCCCAAATATTGGCCTGATAGTTGATCTGATGCGGTGGGATGGTGTGTCCTTCGCCATGACGGGGAAGAAAGATGATCTCTTTGCCTCCAAATTCACCAAAAGCCAAAGGGGCGGAGGGTTCGCCAAAAGGGGTCTGTACTCTTTTTTGCCGGGTAATATCCAGCTCTTTTATCTGCCCAAAGCCTGAGCCACCAATAATTGCAAACTCTGCCATGTGACTATGCGCTAGCTGCCGGCCACAGCATAGATGCCTGCCGCATTTCGCAGATAGCCTTTGTAATCCATACCATAACCAAACAGGTAACGATCTTTCGCCTGCATGCCAACAAAGTCTGCTTTAAAACCATTGGTGCGATCATGGATTTTTTCTACCAGCACAGCAGTCAATACGCTATTTGCACCCTGATTTCGGCACCCTTCAACAATGGCCGCCAGTGTGACACCTTCATCCAGAATATCATCAAGAATAAGTACATCCTTGCCATCCAGTAGCTCCTCCGGTGGACGTAGCCAGTGCAGCTCACCACCCGATGTTCCATTACGATAGCGAGTGGCATGCACATAATCGGAACGCAGTGGAAAATTGAGGCGGGTCAGCAATTGACCGCCCATGACCAGACCACCATTCATCACACTCAATACAATTGGATCAGAATCAGCAAGCCGTTGGGTAATCTCTATCGCCATGCGATCCATGGCAGCCTCAACCTGTTCGCGGGAGTAGAGCTGATCCGCAGCATGGAATATCTCCTTAACCTCTGTTGCACTGATTGTCATATCGGTTCCTGTATAAATATAGAGTTCTAAAAACAGTATAAGCGTATCACAGGGCTACAGATCCAAGGATAATGAAAGTGTCTCATCAAATTCACCCACCATACGCACTGCAGCTTTCCAACGGGGATCAAGATGCATCTCATCACGAGTAACTGCGCCATGGCCATGCATACGCATCAGCCGCATCTGTGCTACCGGATCTTTGTACGTCTTTAACGTCTCCAGTACCTGGGCCGCACCTGTTGGATTATTACAAACCAGCACCATATCACAGCCTGCCTCCAATGCTGCCAAGGCACGATCTCCATAATCACCGGCACTATCTGCTGCTGCCATGGAGAGATCATCACTGAAGATGGCGCCCTGGAACCGAAAGCGGCCACGCAGGATCTCTTTTAGCCCATAGGGTGAAAAACCGGCCAGCTCAGGGGCCGCCTGCTCGTAGATAACATGGGCCGGCATAACAGCCTCCAGCCCATAGCTGATCATGCGATCAAAAGGCAGGAGATCAGCCATAATCTCTTCCAAATTACGCCGATCTACAGGCAGCTCATGATGCGAATCCTCACGCACGCCACCATGCCCTGGAAAGTGCTTGCCCACCGTAACCATACCCGCCTCATTGACTCCACGCCGCCAGGCCTGGGCCAGCTCCACAATGGCAGCAGACTTGTGAGAGAAGGCCCTATCCCCAATCACCTGACTCAGCTCACCACCCAGATCCAACACCGGGGCAAAACTAAAGTCCACCCTTACAGAGCGGAGCTCTGTCGCCATTAGCCAACCTGTTTCACACGCCACATCATGTGCATGTTTTTTATTGGTCTCATATAGCTTCCCAAACCAGGCAGCAGGTGGCAGGCGGGTAAAGCCCTCACGGAAGCGCTGAACTCGTCCTCCCTCCTGATCCACAGCAATCAGTAAAGCGGGATTGCGCAGCTCATGTATTTCAGAAATCAGCCGATAAACCTGAGCAGGTGATTGAAAATTACGGCTAAATAGAATGACACCACCCGCGGCAGGATGCAGAAGCATTTCACGCTCGGCAGGAGTAAGTTCGGTACTCTCCAAATCGAGCATCAGGGGGCCACGCGTCATAATATTGTTCACCATAATCTATAAAAAAGGTCAGTTTGCACTATGATTTCAACTACATTAAACCTAGAGTCGGCAGTTGGCCACTCCATTCTGATACTGAGTTACTGATATGCAAGCTATTGACCTCAAGTACCTTATTCACCTGCCGGGTGAATCACGCTACGGAGCGGATTGCACGCTTGCGGCGGCGCATGGCTGCGTTGCAACTCCTTGGAATAGAACAACTATTCTACGTCGTTGCGCCTTGCCCTGCACCCCCGCAAGCGCACACTCCACTCCGTCCAACTGCCGATTCTAGGTTAAACCAAAATGGATAAAAAAATGCGCCTTGCTCTATATGCACTCCTCTCAGTCATGCTCATGCTACCCTGCTATACCTATGCTGAAGAAGAGAGCACACCGGCAAAAACCGCCTATTTCCCGCTTGATCCCTCTATTGTGGTCAACCTGGCAAGCGGTGGAAAGTTTTGCCGTGTCGACATTCAGATCATGACGCTGGATGAAGAACAGCTGGAGAATATCAAGCTGCACGCACCCGCCATCCGGCATGAGCTGATACTGCTGTTATCTGACCAGAATGGCAAAAAGCTCAGGACACCTGCTGGCAAAGAGGCATTTCATAAGGCCGCTCTCACTGCAGCTCAAGGGGTCATTGAAGAGCTAACGGGCACTAACAGCATCAATGAACTCTATTTCACCAGCTTTTTTGTTCAGTAGCACCCCGCACATCCAGCCAATCCCGCAGGTAGTCGCCCAGTAGGTTGACCGCCAATACCACCAACAGAATAGCTATTCCAGGCGCCAGCACCAGATGCGGTGCAACCAGCATATAACGGGTGCCATCCCGAATCATGCTGCCCCACGAGGCCTCCGGGGGCTGCACGCCCAATCCAAGAAAAGAGAGCCCTGCCTCAGCAATCACAATACTTGCCACACCAAAGGTTGCTTCAATGATCAGTGGTGCCGCCATCAGTGGCAGAAGATGTCGCACAACAATGCGCAGATGGCCTGTACCCAGTGCAATCGCTGCAGTTACATGATCACGATATTTCAGTGAGAGAACCTGCGCCCTCGCCAGCCGGGCATAGCCCACCCAACCCACAACCGATAGCGCAATAATGACATTATCGACACCTGGCCCCATCACCCCAGCCAGCGCAATAGCCAGCAGGATACCGGGGAAGGCAAGAAAGATGTCAATGACGCGCACCAGCAGCAGATCCACCATACCGCCCACATAAGCCGCAAAAGCGCCGGCCAGGATGCCAATCAGGCTTGATATGCACACCACACCCAAAGCTACGGTAAAGGAGGTTCTCGCCCCCATCACCAGACGATCCAGAACAGAGCGCCCCAAATCATCCGCTCCCAGCCACTGCCCAACCCCAGGGCCATTTAATATATGCGGCAAGTCGATACGGTTAGGTTCCAATGGCAGAAGTGGGCCAAACAGCGCCATCAGGCACCAAAGCAGCAGGATCCCAGCAGGCAGGTAGATACGCATCACAATTTAGCAGTTACAGTCCAATTCATTGATCTGCCCCAAGGCGGATACGAGGGTCAATCCAGGCATAAACCAGGTCGGTTAGCGTATTTACCAATACATAGATGAGGCTGATCACCAATACACAGGCCTGCACCACAGGATAGTCCCGTTTCTGGATCGATTCGACCAACAGGGAGCCAATGCCGGGCCAGGAGAAGACGGTCTCGGTAATCACCGCCCCACCCAGCAACGCACCCAGCTGAAGGCCCAGCAATGTCACCACCGGCAGCCAAGCATTGGGCAGGGCGTGCTGCCAGACCACGGCCCCCATCGATAGCCCTTTGGCCCGTGCAGTACGGATATAGTCCTCCGACAGCACCTCCAACAAACTACTCCGCACCATTCGCGCCAGAATCGCAGCCAGCGCCGTACCCAGCGTGATCGTCGGCAGGATAAAGCTGCCCGCAGCATCACGCCCACTCACCGGCGTCCAGCCCAGCCAGAGCGAAAAGAGCAGGATCAGCATCGGCCCCATCCAGAAATTGGGGATAGAGACACCCAGCAGCGAGAAGCTCATTGCCCCAACGTCCCAACCACGATCCTTATGCAGCGCAGCCAGGATACCCAGTGGTAGCGCAAGCGCCACCGCAAGCAGCAACGACAAGGCCGCCAACTCCAGGGTTGCCGGCAGACGCTCAGCCAGGATGTCGATAATGGGCCGTTGCGAATGGAGTGATTCGCCCAGATCCAACCTCAGCAGGCCGGAAAAATAGTGCATCAGCTGTGCCGCAAGCGGTTGATTCAGGCCCAGTGCAGTACGCAGAGCCTCCCGATCCGCCGGACGGGCCGACTCACCCAGCATCACCTCCACCGGATCGCCCGGCACCAGATGAATCAAAAAGAAGACCAGGCAGACGACACCCACCACCACCAGCGCCGCGCTGATCAGCCGGGTCAGCAAAAGATTACCCATCCCTCCCCTCCTGGATATCCACCAGCATGCCGCTCTCCACCTGCTCGAACAGCGCCATCAGATCCCAGTTGCGCATACGAATACAGCCATGAGATCGGGGTACGCCCATCGGTTCTGAATCCGGGCAGCCATGGATATAGATATAACGGCGCAGGCTGTCCACCCGCCCCCCACGATTCCGGCCCGGCTCCAGCCCGGTCAACCAGAGGATGCGACACAGCACCCAATCACGCTGTGGATGATTTTCCGCAAGCTCTGGCGAATAGATCTCCCCTGTTGCCCGCCGACCAACAAACACCGCGCACGCTGGCTGCCCAGCCCCAATCTTTATTCGGATACGGTGCAATCCACGCGGGGTGCAGCCACTGCCCTCCACCTCGCCTGGGCCATTCAGAGCACTGGATATGGGATAGCGGCAGACCACCTCTGCACTATCAAGCAGTGACAGGGATTGCTCTGCCAGATTGATCTGGATCTTTTTAGAATGCATTACGTTGAACGTCATTCAGTCCATCATAATTCCCATCACTGGCCAGGTGATAGCCTTGAATATCACTTCGACTGACAACAATCTGATTCTCATACCAAAGCGGCACATAGGGCAGCTCTTGCAGCAACAGTGCCTGTAGTTGCCGGTAGAGCCCAGCCTGTTGCCGCTCATCTGCCGCCCTCTCCGCCTGTTCAATCAGACGATCAACCTCTGCGCGCCCCCGGTTAGCGCCATTTGGCGGCACCGAATCACTGTGGAACACATAGCGGAAGATATCAGGCGTCTTGACCCCCACCCAGGCCAGACTGTACACCTGAAAACGGCCCGCCTTGATATCACCATAGACCGTTGCCCAGTCATAACTGCGCAGATCAACCTCGATGCCCGCCGCTGCCAACTGACTCTGAATCACCGTGGCCAGACGCACCCGGAAAGGGTCACTGGAGGTTTTATAGACCAACCGTAGCGGGTGCTGCGCATCATAACCTGCCTCACGCAGTAGCGCCCTGGCCCTCTCCAGATCGCGGTTATAGGGCGGCAAACCCTCTGCCCCGGCCCAGTGTGAAGGTGGAAATATTGCCTGCGCCTGACGGGCGGCACCCTGCATCACATAGTGGATAATCGCCTCACGATCAATCGCATAGGCAATGGCCTGACGCACCACCAACTGCCCTGTATCCGCATCCTGCAGATTAAAACCCAGATAGGAGAAATTAGAGCCTGCCGTCTGCTCAATATTCACCCTATCTTTCTGTCTCAGATAGGCCAGCAGCTCTGGCGGCAGATCATTCTGGATAATATCGACTTCACCCCGCAGCAGCTTCAGAATACGTACCGTCGCCTCAGAGACCTTAAGAAACTCAAACCGCTGCCCATCCCGGCGACGCACCAGCTGTAGTCGCCCCTCCTCTGGCCAGGCAACAAACTGGAAAGGGCCGCTGCCAACGGGCTGGTTCTGAAAAGGGTGTTTTTTGCTCATCAGATCAGCCGGCAGAATACCTATCACAAGATAGGCAGGAAATAGCGGATCAGCCCGCTTGAGAAAAAAGTCGACCTGCTCCTCTCCCTGAATACCGATCCGGTCAATCATCATCAATGCTGCACGATGAGGTGAGCCATTTTCTGGATCAAGAATATAGTCATAGGTCGCTTTCACATCTCTGGCTGTGAGATAAGCACCATTATGAAATCTGCGGCCTTCATCCTTTAAGGTAAAGCGATAGTGGACAGGCGAGAGCTGCTGCCACCGGGCCAGCGCAGGAATCGGACGGCTGGCCATATCAAAACCGACCAGACGACGATAGAGCAGACGGTTGATCCGGGTAGAGGTGGCATCTGTAGCAAAACGGGGATCAAGATTCACCGGCGCATTGGCAAGCCCCATGCGGATTACATCATCATGAGGCTGGCTGCAGGCAAACAGCAGCAGCATCCAGCTGATTACAAAAAAGGTTCTGATTTTATGGCTGTTCAGGGGGGATGATTTAAAGATAGCATACCCTGGGTAAATGAGATCCATCGCTGCTTATAACATGAGGCGCGTACTCCTATCCAGCATCACTCCCACTCCAGGATACCGGCCGCCCCAAACAGTAACCCTGCCCTCCATCAACATTCAATACCTGCAGCGATTGCCAGATTGTTTCAGACTCAACCGCTTCTGCAATCACCTGCATATCCAGCCCATGTGCAATATTAGTTAACGCCTGGATAAAAAAGCGGTGATCTGAATTTTCATCAATCTGACTTAAATAACTTCCGTCCACCTTTAGATAGCTGATCTTCAGTGAATGCAGATAGGCAAAAGAGCTGAAGCCCCGCCCAAAATGATCCAATGCCACCTGACCACCACACCGATTGATACGCTTTATCAAGCCGTGCACCTGGCCAAGCATGGTAACTGCACCATACTCTGGCAGCTCAAAAATAATCTGTTTTGCGCTCTGTTTATGTTCCCATAACCTCTCTTCCAGCCAATCCGAAAACCCTTTTGTCTGAAGTGATGAAGGCGAGAGATTGACGGCCAATCGAAAAGCCGGGTCTGCAGACTCTGCCAGAAGCCGCAATGCCCGTTCAATCACCGCCTTATCAATCTCTGCACTCAACCCAAGGCTCTCAGCCATCGGCATGAATTCACCGGCAACCAGCAGTTGTCCCGTGTCGTCATCACTCATCAGGCGCACCAGCACCTCATGATGAAGTATCTCTTTTTCCGGGCAGCTGTAGACCGGCTGCAGATGCAAGGCGACCCTGTTATCCGCCAATGCCTGCTGAATGAAAGAGCGCCATTCAGAGGCACTGCACGTTACCTCCTTCCCACTATCTTCCGGCACAAAAAGGGACCAGCTATTTGCCCCTTTGGTTTGTGCAAAACGTAATGCCTTGTCCGCCTCTATGAGTAGCCCAGAGGCATCCTGCCTGCCATCGAAGTAGGCGATCCCCACATGCCCGTTATCTGATGGCAATGCTCCCTCTTCACCATTCAGACCAGCCAATGCATCCGATATGCGTTGCCCCAAAACCTCTCCCTCTGCAACACTATAATCTTCCGCCAGCAGGGCAAAATCACCCCCGGAGAGATGCGCCAGGGTATGTCGAGGTATTTCTGCTGCAATATCACGCAGCAGAGCAGCCATTTGGCACAACCGCTCATCACCAGCCGCATAGCCATATCTGTTGTTGTAATCCTTCAGATTGCGCAGCTGAATAAGAGACAAGACCGCATGCGAACAGACCTCTGGCGAAGCCATGCGATTGTTCAGAGTAGCCATAAAATGGGGCTTATTCGCCAGCCCCGACACGGGATGCTGATGCGCCTGCTCACGCAGTTTGGCCGCCAGATCCTCATGCTCAGTCAACATCATCTGAAGCTTGGCCGACATGCGGTTCATCGCCTCCACAATACGCCTCAGATCACGGGTGCGCGGCAGTTTATTCAAGATGGGGAATTCACGATTGCAGATAGAGTCCGCCTGCCACTCAATCTCCTTTAGCGGGCTAAGCACCATACGCAGCAGCACCAGCCCCAGACCAATCACAGTCAACGCACTCACAAGAAACCAACCAAAGGTCTCCGTCACATTTTCCCACAACTGCCGATAGGCAAAGCCAGGGTGGCTCTGCACCAATACCCGACCCGCCTGACGCCAGCCTGCCATAATTAATGCCTCACCCTTTGGCGCCTCAAGTGGTAGATACTTAATAAACCAGGCAGGCACATCCTTTACCTGAACCATCAGCTCACGCTTGACCAACACGCTACCCTGAATATCCTCAAGCCTGATGGTTTGGTAGTAGCCCCGGTCAAAAATAGCATCAACCATGGAGGTGGTAGTGGCCAGATCATCATCAATCATATGTGGTGAAACAGAGAGTCCAAGCGATGTTGCCGCATCCTGGGCATGGGACTTGAGCTGCACCTCCAGATATCTCCTGGCATTTTGCACACTGATAAAGAATGTCCCTGCAAACACAAGCAACAACAGAACCGCCAGTAGCATGACCAGCTGTCGTGACAATGTCATAACACACTCCCATATAGTTGCAGCAACATCACTTCCCCTCATTTGCCATTTTGCTGATCAGATCCCGCCACAGGCTGATGCGATCTGAACGACCCACCCGTTTCCCCCGGCCCCGGCTTTTGGCAAGCCAGAGACCATCACCATTAAAACTATAGACAGGGGCCAGATCCTGGCGTTGCGATGCCACTTTGATCCGACCTATAAGATTATCCAGTACCAGTGGCTCTGCATCAGGACGCTCATAATAGGCAAGCACCATGTGTGCCTGATTCAGCTCCAGTGACTTGACATAGGTTATGCGCAACTTCTCAATCGGTACACCCATCTCACGCAGGGTAAAATATTTGGCAATGGAATAATCCTCACAATCTGCAGCATTAATGGACAACATCTCAACTGGCGTGGCCCAATAATCGGTTTTACCCCAAATTTCATCATCCGTGCTATAGGTTACCTGATTAAAAAAATCATTCACCAGTTTTAACTGGCTCTGCTCATCCAGCCCCTGATTGCGTGCAATCAGATCCTGCCAACCCAGGATACGGCTCTTTGCCGACACCCCATATTTACCCTCCACCCAGGCCATGAGGCTGGGGCTGATACCCCTGTTGTCGGCAATGACCATAGATAAAAAAGAGAGCGACAGCAGCAACAGCAACTGGAGATACCGCACCTTTTTTGCAGGCCAGCCGGCCACAGAAATATAAGCTTGGATTGAGAACGCTGTCACTCACTACCCCGATTGTTTACAAAAAACCTCCACACATCAATATACAGAAGCTCTATAGAGTTTTTCGTCAACAGCCAGACAAACTTAAAACCCGACATCTCTCAGGTTGTTGATTTGATGAATTGTTCCAACCGCTTCACC
>JAJRZI010000007.1 GCA_024275295.1 Gammaproteobacteria bacterium
AGGAGTTTTTCGGCTCACCCTACTGGGAACCCAGTGATGAAGATGCGCCGGAATATGGCATTCTGGCCCTGATGGCCGGTACCGCCAGCGTCACCGGGCTGGCTATGTTGATTGCCATCCCCTTCTCGCTGGGTACAGCCATCTACATCGCAGAATTTGCCACCGGCAAGCCCCGTGAGTGGCTGAAGATTCTGGTTGAGCTGCTGGCCGCCATCCCTTCTGTGGTCTGGGGTTTTATTGGTCTAACCATCATGAACCCATTGATTATCGAACTGTTCGATGTGCCCGTGGGACTCACCGTACTCAATGCCGGCATCATCCTGGGATTGATGGCCGCACCGATCATGACCTCTATTGCAGAAGATGCCCTCAAGGCCGTACCCGACCGCTACCGTGAGGCCGCTGAGGCGATGGGTGCCACCCGCTGGCAGGTCATCTTTAAAACCGTGCTGCCCGCCGCCAAGAACGGCTTGCTGGGCGCCATACTGCTCGGTGTTGGACGTGGCTTTGGCGAGACCATGGCCGTGCTGATGGCCACCGGCCATGCCGTCAACATCCCTGGCAGTGTGTTCGACTCCGTACGTGCACTGACTGCAACCATCGCCGCTGAACTGGGCGAGACAGCCGTTGGATCAGATCACTACCAGGCGCTGTTCACCATCGGCATCTTCCTGTTCCTGATCACCTTTCTGATCAACCTGACGGCCGATCTGATCGTGCGCGGCATCCGGAAAAGTTAAATGGATAATCACATGTTTGCAGCAACCGAACTCAACCGAAAAAACCAACGCACCGAAAAACTGGTACGCATGCTCTTTATCCTGATGGCCAGCCTGTTGATCCTGCCGGTGCTGATCATCCTGGGCACCCTGATCTACAAGGGCGGCTCCATCATCTCCATAGACTTTCTCTTTACCGACCCCACCAACGGCATGACCGAAGGGGGTATCTTCCCTGCCCTGCTGGGCACCATCTGGCTGGTGGCGGTGGCATTGGTGATCTCGGTGCCACTGGGTATCGCCGCTGCCATCTACCTGAGTGAATACGCCCCGGATAACTGGTTCACCCGACTGATCAATCTGGCCATCATCAACCTGGCAGGTGTGCCCTCCATCGTACATGCCCTGTTTGGCGTGGGCGCCTTTGTGGTCTTTTTTGGCTTTGGCACCAGCATCCTGGCGGCCAGTCTCACCCTGGCGATCATGACGCTGCCGGTGGTTATCGTCTCCACCCGTGAATCACTGCAGGCGGTGCCACACTCCTTCCGTGAGGCCTGCTGGAATATGGGAGCCACCCGCTGGCAGACCATCCGCCGCGTCGTGCTGCCCAACGCCATCAGCGGCATCCTGACCGGTATCATCCTGGAGGTCTCCCGCACCGCCGGGGAGACTGCCCCCATCATGTTTACCGGCGCGGTATTCTTCAGCCCCTTCCTGCCACAGGGGATCATGGATCAGACCATGGCCCTGTCGCTGCATCTGTTTGTGGTCTCCACCCAGGTGCCGGGGGTGCCGGAGAATCTGCCCTATGGCGTGGCGCTGGTGCTGATCGGCATGGTGCTGATCATGAACAGTGTCTCGATTGCCTTTCGCATGCGCCTGCGGGGTAAGAAAAAATGGTAGGCAACACAGATCAGGTCAAGCTGGAGATCCGGGATCTCACCGTCAGCTACAGTGGCCAGGCCGCCATCAGCGGGGTAAACCTGAGCATCCGTGAGCATGAAATCTTCGGCATCATTGGCCCGGCCAATGCCGGAAAAACCTCATTTCTGAAGGCCATCAACCGCATGGATATGTTCGACCCGAACATGCAGGTTGAGGGCAACATCCTGTTCAATGGTCGGGATCTGCGCAAATGGCGCAACGTCTATGCCCTGCGCTCCCGCATCGGGGTGGTCTTTCCACTGCCGGTCGGCCTGCCGATGTCGGTCTACGACAATGTGGCGCTCTCACCCCGGCTGCGCGGCATTAAAGAGAAGGCTGAGTTGGATGTGATCGTCGAACGCTGCCTCACCCGTGCCGCACTGTGGGACGAGGTGAAGGATCGGCTGCACACGCTGGGCAGCCTGCTCTCTGGCGGACAGCAGCAGCGACTCACCATTGCCCGCGCCCTCTCGCAGGAGCCTGAACTGCTGGTGCTGGATGAGTTCTCCATCGCTGTTGATCCCGTCACCACCATGCGCATCGAGGATGTGCTCAAAGAGTTGAAGAGCGAGATGACCATTATTCTGGTGACCAATCTGGTGCAGCAGGCGCGGCGACTGGCCGACCGCACCGCCTTCTTTCTGGATGGGGAGTGTGTGGAGATTGCACAGACCGAAGCGCTGTTTACCCGTCAGACCCGCGACTCCCGTACCCGGGATTATGTAGAGGGACGATTTGGGTGAGCCACTGCTCCCATACGTAAATTAACCATGAACATAGCTATTAAAGAAAAACCTGTAGAACTTGCCATCTGCGCCCACCAGTTAAATCTCTGGTACGGCACCTTTCAGGCGCTATTTGATGTCGATCTCAAGATTAAAAAGGGAATTATCACCTCCCTGATCGGCCCCTCTGGTTGCGGTAAATCCACCTTCCTGCGCAGTGTCAACCGCATCAACGAGCGGTTGGGTTATGTTCGCATTGATGGCCGTGTGGAGGTATTCGATCAAAATGTCTATGCCCCGGAGGTTGAGCTGGTGCAACTGCGCAAACAGGTCGGCATGGTGTTTCAGCGCCCCGATCCGCTGCCGACCTCTATCCGGGAAAATGTCCTGTTCGGGTACAAGTTGCACAGCAAAAAGAGCGGCAACCGCACACAACAGGATGAGATTGTAGAACAGGCGCTGCAGCAGGTGCTGCTATGGGACAAGGTCAAAGACCGGCTGCATCACAAGGCCACCAGCCTGTCACTGGAAGAGCAACAGAAGCTCTGCATCGCCCGCCTGTTACCCGTAAAGCCTCGCATCCTGCTGATGGATGAGCCCTGCTCTGCGCTTGACCCAAAAGGGACAGAAGCGGTGGAGGAGCTGATCTGGGAGCTGCGTGGCCAATACAGCATCCTGATTGTTACCCACAACATGGCCCAGGCCCGTCGTGCCAGTGAAGAGTGCATCTTCATGCTGATGGGCAGAGTGGTGGAGCACACCCCCACCAACCAGATGTTCGTCACCCCGGCACAGCAGGAGACTGCTGACTATATTGAAGGGCGCTATGGATAGCGCTTGTCTTATCTGCTGCTACTCTGCTCTAAGTGCCTCAACCGGATCCATTGAGGCAGCTCGCTGGGCGGGTATCACGCCAGCAAGCAGGCCAATGGTAGCCGCCACCAGCTCAGCGAGCAGCACATAGTTCCAGGGGGTGTGGATGGGGAGTGCCGGGACGGCTATCCCCAACAGCCAGGCGCCACCTGCACCGAGGATAAGCCCGGCCAGGCCGCCGATGCTGGCCAGCACCACCGCCTCGCAGATAAAGAGTGCCAGGATCTGCCGCTTGCCGGCACCCACGGCGCGCAGTAGGCCGATCTCGCTGGTGCGCTCCTTTACCGAGATGGTCATGATGGTGAGAATGCCGACTCCGCCCACCAGTAGCGATATAGCCCCCAGCGCCCCCACCGCCAGGGTCAGGATGTTGAGTACTGAACCCAGCACCTCCAGCATCTGATCCTGTGTGGTGATGGTGAAATCCTCGCTGCCGTGACGCGCTATCATTAGGGTGTGGACCCGTTTGGCGAGTGTTTCGCCCTCTACATTGGCAGCATAGAGCAGGTCGATCTCCATCAGGCTCTCTCGGTTAAACATGGCCATCGCCTTATTGATCGGGATGTAGACGGCGTCATCCAGATCGAATCCGAGCATCTCTCCCTTGGACTCCATCACCCCCGCCACGCGATAGCTCTCGCCGCCGAGGCGTATGCGCTTGCCCAGGGGATTCTGATTGCTAAAAAGTTCGCTGCGCACCGTACTGCCCAGAACCACAAAGGGGCGGGCATAGCGGGGGGTGTCGGGGGGCAGGAAGTGGCCCAGTGAGGGGTTCATCTGCCACACCTGCGGCACGGCTGAGCTGACCCCAAAGATGGTGGTGCGGCGGCTTTTTTTACCTGCTTCGATAGCGGCATTGCCCTGTACAAAGGGTACTACGGCCTCAACCCCGGATAGTCGTTCCAGTGCCTCGGCATCGGCCAGGCTGAGTGGGCGCACATTACTGACGATGGCGCCAGAGACACCCATGGTGGTGGTCTTGCCTGGGTTGATTGCCAGGATATTGGTGCCACATTGGGTGAATTCAGCCAGCACGTAGCGGTGAATGCCCTCGCCGATGGAGGTGAGCAGTACGACGGCAGCGATGCCCACGGCGATACCCAGGGCGGTCAGGAAGCTGCGCATCCGGTGGAAGCTGATTGAGCTGATGGCCAATCTGGCTAAGTCTTCGCTTTGCATGTCAGCGTCCGGAGAGTGCGAGAACAGGGTCAAGCTGGGCCGCCTGTCGGGCAGGCAGTACCCCAAATAGCAGGCCAGTCAATAGCGCCACGCCGACGGCAGCCAGCAGTGCCCAGATGGATATCTGGAGCGTGAATTGAGGCAGCAGCTGATCCATTGCCATTACGGCAATAAAGGCCACCAGGATGCCGATCACAGCACCGAGCAGGGAGAGCAGTGCTGATTCCATCAGAAACAGCTGCATAATCTGTCGTTGGGGTGCGCCCAGTGCCTTGAGCAGACCGATCTCGGCGGTGCGCTGGGAGACGGCCACCAGCATTACATTCATGATCAGTATCCCTGCCACGGCCAGGCTGATGGCGGCGATGCCGGTCACGGTCAGGGTCAGGGCGCGGAAGATGCCGTCAAAGGTGGTGAGCACGGCATCCTGGGTGATGACGGTGATGTCATCCTCATTGTCGTGACGTTTGCGGATGGTGTAGAGGATCACCTGCTCGGCATGCGGGATGTTTTCGCGTCCCTGCGCCTCGACCAGGATGCGGAACAGGGAGGCGCGGTTGAACAGCGCCTGTGCCGTGGCAACCGGAATGATCGCCATCTCGCCGATGTCAGCGCCCAGTGATTCGCCACCCGCCTGCAACAGACCGATTACCCGGAAGCGGCGGTCACCAATGCGCACCCAGCGTCCCAGTGCGCGCCGATGGCCAAACAGCTCCTGTTTCAATGTGTCTCCCAGCACCACAACCGCTGCGCCGCGTTCGGTAGCACTGGCAGGCAGAAAGCGCCCCTGTGCCAACTTGAGTTGCCGAACCGGCTGCAGTTCGGCGGTTGAACCCAGGATGTTGGTCTCGCGCTCCCGTTGCTCACTGGAGACGGGAGCAGAGCCGATAATGAGAGGGGCAACGTGTTTGATCCGGGGTGAGCGGGTGAGGCTGAGGGCATCCTGTAGTGTCAGGTCGCGTGGGGTTTCGCCCAGTAGCGGAGGCGGGCCGCCGGTTGTTTCGGAGCGCCCTGGCAGGACGATCAGCAGGTTGGTGCCGAGTTGCGAGAACTCATTGATGACGTAGCTTCGCGCCCCTTCACCCAGGGCAGTCAACACCACGACGGAGGCGATGCCGATGGACATGGCCAGCAGCATCAGCAGGGTGCGTCCACCAAAGCCGGAGAGGGCGCGGATGCCAAAGTGCAGGTTCTCTTCGATGTTCAACTGTGCTCCATCAAGTCAAGATTTAATCTTTTGGGGTTTAATTCCCCACCGCTTGCGGTGGGGATTTTCATTTGTCGCCCTTGCCTGCCTTTGGCCTCTGCTGATGGCGAAGCTGCCGCAGATTATCCAACACCCGTTGGGCGCGCTCGGCTTTCTGTAGTGCCTGTTTATGTTGAGGGTTGAGCAGTAACAGGGCCTGCCAGATGGTAATAGCGCCTTCAATCTGCCCCCTCTGGTAAAGGGTTTCACCGGCTGAGAGCAGTTGCTGCGTGTGATCTTCCAGCTCCTCTTGAATCTCTCTCTTCAGATTGATTGCACGGATTGATTTTGGTGCCAGCTTAAGCAGCTGCTCCAGCAGTATAAGTGCATCATAGCGCTTGTTGAGCTCTCGTTTTTGGCGGGCCTGTTTAAGCAGCCTCTGAATCGCTGCCGCGCTCTTTTTTTGTTGTGCTTTTTTGATGGATCGTGCTCTGCTACGCTCAATCTGTGTGAGGCGCTTGCGGTCGGCCTTTTGCTCCTTGATAGCCAGCGCCAGCCGTAGGCACCTTTCAGCCGTGGCCTGAGCCTCTTTCAGCTGCCGTTCTCCGCAGCGGGAGAGCAGTGGCCGACTCTCCTGCCAGACCTCATTCAACTGCTGCAGACGGGAGCGAATCGTCAGATCATCCGCCTCGCTGTTTGCCAGTTGTGCCAATAGTGGACGTTGTTGCTGGATCAGGGTGATCTGAGCCACCAGCAGCCTGTCTTCAATCAGTTGCCGGTGTTTGCGTTTCTCTGTCAGGATCTGAGCCAGCAGCTGCTTTGGTTTCAGGTTGTCAGGGTGGTTTTTTTTGGCCTGCATGAGCAGCTGCTCGGCGTCACTGTAGCGCTGCTGTTTGCGTAGCTGTTCCGCCTGCTGGATGGATTCAGCCATGCTGAGTGGCTTTTTGTTTTGCTCCTGGATTGGCAGGATGGTGCAACCGCCAATCAGCGCCATTGCAAGCAGCAGGGGTAGTGATCTCATTGCGCCTGTTCAACGGGCAGCAGTTGCTCGATGGCCTGCTGTACCTGTTGCTGGTATGCCGGGTTCATTGTGCTCACCAGATAGGAGGTAACAGGCTGATCCCGCCCCTTCACCTGCACCGGGGGTTGTTGCTGCAAAACGACTTTTTGCGCAATACCCTTTTGTTCAGCGGTATTGGAGCCAATCAGAATACTGTCAGGTGGTGCGATACTGCAGAGACGTGCGCTGAGATTTACCGTATCGCCAACAACGGTGTACTGCATGCGCACCGGGATGCCGATGTTGCCCGCCATCATCTCCCCGCTATTGATGCCGATGCGGAAGTGCAGTGATTGCAGCTCCTCACGCTGTCGGCGCTGATTGATGTGCTGCACAATCTCTTGAATCATCACGCCGCAGGCGACCGCATGCAGCGCATGCTGGGCATCCCTTTCGGGTGCGCCAAAGACGATCATTACGCTGTCGCCGATGAATTTGTCGCCCATGCCATGACAACTGTGACCCGCGAGGGCAATGTGACCGAGATATTCGTTCAGCATCCCAGCGACCGCTTTGGGTGACATCCCTTCAGTAAGCCGGGTATAACCCACGATGTCACAGAAGAGCACGCTGCCAAAGAGCTGTTCGCCCGCCTTGGCTGGCTGCTCCAGATTGGCCAGTACACGGGCGGCGGCGTGTGGCGATACGTAGCTGGAGAGTGCACGTTCAACCCGGCCCTTCTCCCGCATCCCTTCGACCATCAGGTTGAAGCTGGCAATGATGCGGCCAATCTCATCACGGCGAAGCTGGTCGAGACCCTTGATCGGTTCGCCACGGCTGATGTTTTCGCTGACCTGCGCCAACGCCTGAATTGGTCGTGACAGGTGCCGACTCAGCAGATAGGCCATGGCGATGCCGAGCAGAATCAGCCCCAGCGTGGTGTAGGCAAGTGCCAGGATCGCCTTGCGCTGAGCCTGCTTAAGCTGGTCATGGTCGATGGTGATCAGCGCATGTCCCGGAGTCACATCCATAAACCGGATGGGGGTGGCGAAGGTGATCGCCTTGCGTGCTCTGCCTGCCTTATCATGCCATGACCAGATGACCTGTTTCACTTCAGCCTGCATGATCTGCCTCTGTTGCACCATGGGTGGCGCAATGCCTGCCCTGGCCAGTGTGTTGTCGCCCTGCCTGATCAGTGCGCCAAGCACCTGCTCATTCTCAATCTGCCGGTTGATCAGCCCCGTCAGGGTAAAGTGATCTTCAGCCATCACCGGCTCACTGGCAGAGTGAGCCAGCTGCTCCACCAGGATATGACCGAAGGCCTCGGTCTGTTGCATGAAGGAGTGCGCCTGCTGTGTGATCAACACCCAGCCGAGCAGGCCCATCACGCTGGTGACCAGTACGCCAATAGCCAGTGACCATTTGGCCACAATCGGCAGGCGTGAGTTACGGTAAAGGGTGCGCAGACTGAAACGGCTGCTAGTCATTGGCCCAGCTTCAGGATCTGTTTTTGTTGATGGTGTGATGACAGTAGGCATAGGCGATCTGCCAGGCAAGCCATCAGAATGATGGCATATAGGCTAAGGATAACATGCTTTGAATAGCGTTGGTTCTATTGTTGCAGGGTGCGCCCCCCATCCACGGTGATGATCTGCCCGGTGATGTAATCAGCATCTTTAAATAGAAACAGTACGCTTTTTGCAATATCGCTTGCAGCACCTCTCCGTTTTAAGGTCGTGCGGCTTAGAATTTTTGCCTGTTCACTCGGGGTGATGGCCTGTTCAGGCCATAATATTGCGCCAGGTGCTATACCGTTTACACGCACATCAGGCCCCAACTCCTGGGCCAGAGACTTGACCATCATGGCGCTGCCGGCCTTGGCTATGGAGTAGATGGGATGGTTTTTGAGTGGGCGTTCGGCGTGGATATCCAGCAGGTTAATGATGCAGCCCCTGCGCTCCCGCAGTAGCGGTGCGGCGGCCTGGGACAGAAAGAAGGGGGCTTTCATGTTGCTGCCGATGAGATCGTCCCACTGCTCGATCCGGGCGGTCTCCATCGGTGTGGGATAGAAGCTGGAGGCGTTGTTGACCAGTAGATCCAGCCGACCGAAATGGGTGCTGATACCATTGATCAATCCGGGGAGTGTATCTGTGTGATTCAGATCTGCCTGCAACAGCATGACGGATGCGGGCCGGATGCGCTCCAGCTCCTGCTTGAGCGCCTGGGCTGCCTGTACCGAGTTGCGATAATGCAGCGCCAGATCCATACCGTTATCATGCAGGGTGCGGGCAATCTGGGCGCCGATGCGGTGGGCGGCGCCCGTAATCAGGGCGACCTTTCCTGCGAGTGGTGGTTGGATTTCAGTCACTTATGGCCTCTGGTTTTGCTACACTCTTTCGGGCTGTCCGCCGCTCCCGGAAGCGGGACTGAAGTCCCGCCCGCCAGATCCGCCGATTGCCTGCGGGACTGAAGTCCCGCTTCCGGGGGTAGGGTGATATGCTACCAGAAAGAGTCAACCAAACGAGATACCCATGTCCAGTCGTCCATCTTCAAACCGCCGTGTCGGGCCACTTCCAACGGAACTGCCCGAGCCAGATCCGGATGCCCGTGAGCACAGTATCCGCCTGATTGAATTGGTCAGAGCTGAGCTGGAGCAGAGCGGTGGTCGGATACCCTTTGACCGCTTTATGGAGCTGGCGTTGTATGCCCCCGGCCTGGGCTACTACACCGCAGGTGCGAGAAAGTTTGGCGAGGCCGGGGATTTTGTGACAGCGCCGGAGATTTCGCCGCTGTTTGCACGTTGTCTGGCTCGTCAATGCGAGCAGCTGCTTGAGGCGTTGGGCGGTGGTGATCTGCTTGAAGTTGGGGCGGGCACCGGGGCATTGGCAACCGATCTGCTGCTGGAACTGGAGGCATTGCAAAGGCTCCCGCAACATTACTTCATCCTGGAGGTCAGCCCGGATCTGCAACAGCGTCAACGTCAGACACTGATGGCACGGGCTGCACACCTGATGGATCGGGTAGAGTGGTTGGATGCCATGCCTGAAGCGGGATTCACCGGGGTGGTGGTGGCCAATGAGTTGCTGGATGCCATGTCTGTCAGCCGTTTCAGAATGGCGGAGTCGTGGGTGCAGGAGGGGTTTGTCCGCTGGGTGGATGATGCGTTTGAGCACTACTGGGAGGAGCCTGTCACTCCAGGTTTGGCAGATGCTGTCGCCGCCTTGCAGGAGCAGAGAGGGGGATTTACTGTCGGATACGAATCTGAGCTCAATCTGCGTTCCGGCCCCTGGTTGCAGTCACTGGCGCAACGCATCGGGCGTGGGGCGGTGGTGCTGATTGATTATGGCTATCCGGCTGCCGAGTATTATCATTCGCAACGCAATATGGGCACCCTGATGTGTCACTACCGGCACCGCGCCCATGATATGCCGCTGATCCTGCCGGGGCTACAGGATATTACAGCGCATGTGGATTTTACCGCCGTTGCCAGGGCGGGAGTGGATGCCGGTTTTGATCTGAAGGGCTATACCACTCAGGCCCATTTTCTGCTGGGGTGCGGGCTGGATGCGCTGCTGATGGACTCTGATCCCAATGATGTCAAAAACCATATAGCCCTGATGCAGGCGGTGAAGCGACTGACCATGCCCACCGAGATGGGGGAGCGCTTTAAGGTGATTGCGTTGAGCAAGGGGATTGCGTTATCGCTCATTGGGTTTAGCCTGAGGGATCTCAGTGGCCGCCTGTAAAAAAAGAGTGGGTGGGTGTTGTCTCCTGCTTGCCCTGCTTATGCTGCTGATGGGTTGCAATAGTCATAGCACCAAAGGGTCACTGACTGAGTCCCGGCCATTCCAACTGCAGGATCTTGCCAAAAGTGATGTGGATCTGGTGGCGGAGGCGCATCTGCGGATGACGCTGATGCAGCTTGAAACCCTGATGGAAAAGCTCTACCGGCGTAATCCGCAAGAGCTGCGCAAGCGCGGCATGGTGAATATAGCGGCGGCGGTGAGAAAGGTATTTGGCCCGGATCGTCCGGCCTCTTTTCCCGAGCTGCAAGGCCGGCGTTCCATCGACAGCATGCGTCTGGCATTCAGGGAGAGCTACCGGGGAGATCGGGTTCTGGCGCTGGTGGAGGGACTGCGCGGTATGGTGCTGGACGCCTACAACGGGCAGCAGGAGTTCTATCTGCTGGATGAGCTGGAGCCGCAGAAAATATATAATGCAGCGCGCAATATCGAGATTGCGGTGTGGAAACTAAGCAATAATAGAGATGCCGATGGTCGGCGCTATCTGCTGACCAATGATGTGACTGGCGCAGTACCCAATCTGAGTTTCGAGCGGCTGTTTGGCAAGGTGATTGCCCTGCAGGACAGCATGGCCGTGGTGGTCTCTGACGCTACTAACCGGCGTATTAAAAACGTGATTCAGTCGGCGGCATCAGCCGCATTTATTGGGATTTAACCTGTAGTTCCTGTTTATCCCATAGCTCTTTTATCTGGCGGATCACCTGTAACCGTTCCCTGTGCAGACGTACAGCAATATGCCGCGGCTCGGATACCGATCGGCTGATCCTTGCCGCGTCCACCCCGATAACGGCCTGATAGAGAGCACGTAAAAAATCGGCCTGGGGGTACTCACGATCTTCCATGCCTGTGCGTCCACGCACGTCGGCCTTGCACACCAGCAGGAACTGTTCAAAACGCTCTGGATGCCGCAGCGCATCCAGCCCCAGCACGATCTTCAGCAGCGTCTTGGGACGCAGTTCAAAGGCGCGGTGGCAATGCAGGTGATAGCGTGCCACTGGAATGGCCAGATCACGCCAGGCATTGGGAACCCGAAGGCGTTTGCAGAGGGATTTGAGCAGCTTTGCGCCCCGTTCTTCATGGCCATGATGGCTGGGCAGTATCCTGGCGGGTGTGGTGCCTTTACCCAAATCATGCACCAGTGCGGCAAAGCGCACCTGCGGATCACTGCTTATCTGGCACGCCTGCTGCAGGGTTAGCAGGGTATGCAGGCCGGTATCGATCTCCGGATGATAATATTTTTGCTGGGGTACGCCAAACAGACAATCAACCTCTGGCATAATAGTGGCCAGTACATTCATCTCATGCAGGGCCTTGATGAAGATGTGGGCATGCTCTTCAGTCAATGCCTTGGCGATCTCAGCCCAGACCCGTTCTGCAACCAGATTATCCAGATCACCATCTGCAGCCATCTGCTGAACCCGCTGTTTTGACTCTGCTGCAATGTGAAATCCCAGCCCGTGATAACGGGCGGCAAAGCGGGCCAGCCGGAGTGCGCGAATTGGATCTTCTGCAAAGGAGGGGGTGTGCCGCAGGATGCGGTTTTTTAGGTCATCCTTACCGCTGCAGGGGTCGATAATTTCTCCATCCGGCCCCTGGGCCAGGGCATTGATGGTGAGATCCCGCCGGGTTAGATCCTCTTCAATGCTGACTGGATCACTGTTTATGTTGTCGCGTTGAGCGCGTGGCAGAGCGTACTCTTCATGGGTTTTAGGATGCAGAAATACAGGGAAATCTTTTCCGACCTGTTGGTAGCCCAGCGCTGTCAACTGCTCCGGGGTTGTGCCACTGACCAGCCAGTCCCGCTCAGTGATGGGACGGCCCAGCAGCCTGTCCCGGACTGCGCCACCCACCAGGTAGATTTTCATCTGCTTGTTGCTCATCACAGAGATGCTAACGTGTTCGGTATGCGAATGAAAAGTGCTGATGCTTCAGCTGGTGACCGGTTGCACACCACTTTGGTGTTTTCTTATTATTTTGCAGTGCGAGATGCCTCGTGCTGCAAAAGTCCCTATGTGTTATCTGTTGAGCCAGCCTGTCGCCAATGGGCGAGACGCCGCTGTTTCTGAGTAAGTCCCAGGTAGAGCGGTACGATATCGTCCACATCGGCAGGTGTGATTCCCAGCTCAAGCAGACCGTTGTGTTGGCATACGCTATCGACTTGCATTGAGATGTAGTTATCGATGGAGAAGGGTTGTCCAGGCAGTCGCCCAAGGAGCTGTGCCTGCAGTCGGGATGTACCCTCACTCAAACGGATGATCCGGCGTTTTAGCCCCAGCTGCACAGCGGTGTAGTGAACCAGCTCCTCCAAGGTGAAGATGCGTGGCCCGCAGAGTTCGTAGCGTTGATCAATGCTGCCAGATTCAGTGAGTGCATGGATGAAGGCTTCGGCAACATCACCCACGTAGACGGGGGCAAAACGGGCATCCGGGCAGGCCAGAGGGAAGGGAGCGGGGGTCATGCTCAAGAGGCTGGCAAAACGGTTGAAGAAGCTGTCGCCCGGGCCAAAGATCACAGAGGGGCGAAAGCTGGTGACTTGAATGTCAGGCTGACTGAGCCTGTGCGCATGGTTTTCCCCCTCGCCTTTGGTGAAGAGATAGCGACTTGGCCCCTGATCCTGATTGGCATTCAGTGCGCTCATGTGCAGCAGGCGTGGCACACCTGCGGTGCGGCAGGCCTGGATAACGGCATCGACCAGATCTACATGTGCCCGCTTAAAGCCCTGCCTGTTGCGGCCCTCATTGAGTATGCCAACGAGATTGATAAAGGCATCGCAGCGGGCAAGGTGTGGCTGCATGGCTTGTGGATCACGGATATTGGCAGCAAGCAGCTGAACGCCGGGCAGCACTTTCAGATCCTTATGCCGTTCCGGGTTGCGCGTCAGGATGAGGCACGAAATGCCTCTGGTTGCCAGCCTGCTTGCAAGGTGATGGCCAACAAACCCACTACCGCCAAGGATACAGACCCTGTTAATCTTCATCTCTTTATCCCACTGAAAAATAGTATATGGAGTATCTGCCCGACTGGCTTGCCATGCAAGAGCTGACCTGGTACCTGCTGCTGGGTGCAGTGGTTGGTATTGCGGCGGGGTTGCTGGGTATCGGTGGTGGGTTGATTATTGTGCCGGCGTTGATCTGGATCTTTACCAGCAGGGGATTTGATCATGCCATTGTGGCCCATCTGGCCGTGGGCACCTCTCTGGTCACCATTGTGGCGACCTCTATCTCCGCTATCCATGCCCACCACCGCAAGGGGGCGGTGCGCTGGGTGCTGGTCATGCAACTGCTGCCGGGTATTCTGGTCGGCGTCTGGCTGGGGGCGGTGGTTGCAGACACTCTGCCAACGCTGTGGTTAAAGCGCATCTTTGCCCTGTTTGCGATTGCGGTAGGGATTCGTATGCTGGTAACGGTGAATATTGCAGCCTATCGTGAGTTGCCAGGGCGATGGGGTATGGCCATCGTGGGTGCCGCCATTGGTTCACTCTCGGTGGTTGTCGGGATTGGTGGCGGCTCCATGACGGTGCCTTTTCTGAACGGGTGCCGGGTGAATATGCAGCAGGCCGTGGCAACCTCCAGTGCCTGTGGTTTGCCGATAGCTGTGGCCGGAGGGGTGGCGCTTGTCGTCGTGGGGCTGGATGAGCCGGCACTACCCGCAGGCAGCAGTGGCTATATCTATTGGCCTGCTGCGCTTGGGATCATGCTGAGCAGTGCCCTGTTTGCCCCTGTTGGGGTCTATCTGTCACATAATCTCCCTGCTTCAACCTTAAAACGCATTTTTGCACTGTTGTTATTTCTCATAGGCGGTAGAATGATCGTTTAGTTCCCCCTTACGTAAGTATGAAGCTTGCCAGAGCGGGGTAATTAATGGTTTTATTAACAAACACAGATTGGATAAGGGCTTAAGCATGACAAACGGTCAGATGGAGAAAGTGGTAGAACGTCGCACTGGCACACAAACAATGATTGATAAACTGCTGGCGGAGCGTAAGGAGGTGCTGGCGCTCTATTGGCATGTTGCCGGGCTGGAACCGCTGACCCCCGATACGCCTTTTGGGGATCATCTGCAAGAGTTCTGTGGCGTGCTGGTCGACTACATCGCCTTTGGGCACTTCGAGGTCTACGACCGCATTGGCAGCGGCAAGGAGCGGCGCGGAGCTGTCGTATCGATTGCAGAGGAGATCTATCCCCGTATTCTGGATACGACAGATGTGGCCGTGGCCTTCAATGACAAATATGATGAGTCCGATCATAAACTGCATCTGGAGGATCTATCCAAGGATCTCTCTCAGATGGGAGAAGTGCTTGCAACCCGAATCGAACTGGAAGATCAGTTGATTGAGGTCATGCTGCAGCGTTGAGGGTTTTTTAGGCTATAAAAATAACCATTTTACGGCAGCGACTGTTTTTTTAATCGTCGCTGATTTGGTATCCCAGTGTTTCCCAGGCTTAACACATTTATCCAAAGGCATCCCGAAAGAGAGGAGTTTTTGGAGCTGCTTCACCCGTGTGAGCCGTTGCAAATCCAGCTTCAGAATCTACACAAGGGTATCGATAATGCGCATATCGATATAACCCTCTGCCCCCTGTTTATGCTTAAGGCGACGCAGCTTGTGCGTGGTATCCTGCAACATGATGCCGCGCTCAATGGTTTGAACAGACGGGTGCCCAAACCCAAAAAGGCTGATATGGATGCATTCCTTAAGGCCTATGCCGATATGATGGAAGCCACGATACCGAGGGCGCATCAGGCATCCTCTCCAGATCAGATCCAGCTGCTGCAGCTAGGCGTTATCAGGTTTATATTGGTTTTAATCAATGATGAGTTGAACCGTCTGCGTGACGGAATGCAACGCAATCGTGGTGGTGTAGTGGGTCGATCAGATCGCCGGGCGCTGGAACTCCATGAACGCATGGTCACCCTGGCGAAGGTAAAAACCACACTGCGAAATACAGTGCTTCGACAGCTTTTTACGCAGATTATCAAGTTGGAAATAAGGACACTGCGGGTGGCGCGAAAATCTGTACTGGGGGTATCCTGGCCGCTGCCAAAAGCTGTTATGTGCAATCCGCTGTTGCAACAGCCGCTGCCCTGGGAAGATGGCCAGCGGGTTGAACATTATCCCCCTCTCTTTGTTGAACACTTTGATCAACTTAATCGATTGCTAACCGAGGTTTTCAGTGCCTATCTGCCCCGCTGGGCATTGGCCTGCGACGGCGAAGGGGATAGGCCCTGTTGTAAAGAGAGGCTGAAAAACAGGGCGCGTCTGCGCAAACCCCAAAGTGGGATAGATGGTTCCCTGGAGGCAGAGACATTGTTGCGCAGTTCATTGCAGCCAGAGGAGTATCTTCAGGGACGGTTTTGCTGGCTTGATATGCCGGAGAATATTGATCTGCTGACCTCTCAAGCCGCGTTGCAGAAGACCCTGTCCAACCAACAGAACAGAAAGCAGCTGCCGGCAGGTTGGCAGAGTTTTCAGCGTTATCTGCGAAAGCGCATTTGTCAGCAATTGAAGCGTTTAGGGCTTGTGCCGCAGATCCTGGCAGCCTATGAAGTGCGCAACATTATTCGGGAGTTGGAGCAGGCTGTGCCGATGGCACTGGTGCAGCAGTATTTGTCAGGAGAGGTGTCGCGAAAAGAGTTGTCACGGCGGCTTTCCGGGCTACAGACAGACGCGCTATCAATCACAGCTATCACAAAGAGATTAGAGCTGGCCCGTGACCGGATCAAACAGATTCCACGTAATGAACAAGAGCAGTTGCTGCTTGATGGTATAAAGGATTTCCTTGTTTTTCGGCGGGATCTTAAAAATGCCTTCTTGACATATCAGGCGATAGATCAGCTCTCCATCCTGAGCAAACCTGAAGATATTGAGCTATCCAATGCGAACAGCAAGCTCTATCACTTTGTTACAACGCATGAACATGAGCCGGTAAAACAGCAGGTTGGTCAGCATGTCATCATCAAGGCAGATGTGCGTGGCTCTACGCATATCACCTCTGGCCTGGTGGCAAAATGACTCAATCCGGCAACCTATTTCAGTCTCAATCTTTTTAAGCCGATTAGCGGGGTGTTGGATAGCTATGGTGCGACCAAGGTTTTCGTGGAAGGGGATGCCATCATCATGAGTATTCTGGAAAATGAGAATACGACGCGATTGAGCGTAGCATGGGCCTGTGGTCTGGCGCAGAAGATACTGGAGGTGGTCGATGTTCAGAACACCAAGAATGAACAGTATGGTTTGCCACCACTGTAGCTGGGGTTGGGTATCGCGTTCAGTCATGAGCCGCCGACATTTCTCTATGATGATGAGAAGCAGATCATGATCTCATCGGCTATTAATCGTGCCGATCAACTCTCTTCCTGTTCTGCTGTATTGCGGCGGAGTTTTTTGCGACAGCGTGGTGTGGAGGTGATGACATCAGTGGATTTGGGTATGTTTGAAAAGGCGCATCCAGATCGGCTATTGCGCTTCAATGTCGATGGTATTGAGTTGGATAGGCCTGCATTTGATAAATTAAAACGAGAGCTGGCTCTGAAACGTTTAACACCCGATGCCTCCCTGGCGTGTGATGCGCTCACCCTGTACGTTGGCCGTTATCCTGATAACAGCGGCGTCAAGCACTGGTTAGTGATCAGGAAGGCTGCGGTTCATTTTTGGTCGGATAGCAGCATAGGCCCGGAAGAGCAGAAAGGGCGCTGTTTTTATGAAGTGCTGACAGATCCTGAGGTGCTGGCCTGGGTCAAGAATAAAATGAACCGAAGGCACCGCAAACGGGTTATGGGTTTTGATTCTGAGCCGTCTGAATCGTCTGTCTCCTTTTCAAATCTTCACTGACCCCTTTCACCAATGGCATCCGGTATGCCAGCCTCTTGGGTTTATGTCCCAGCTGTTGTTCGTAGATAATGGTATAACTCAGTACCCGCTGTAGATAGATGCGTGTCTCTTTAAATGGCACTGTCTCAACCCAGAGATCGGCAGGCATATCGTTCTCTGGCAGCCATCTCTTCACCCGGCGAGGCCCGGCATTATAGGCTGCAGTGGCCAGCACCTGATGCCGATCTAGTCGATCAAATACCTGGCGCAGATAGGTGCTTCCCAGTTGGATGTTGAGTTCGGGTTCGAGTAGCAGCGAACTGAGTGAGCGCAGTGAGCGGCCATGCAGACGTCGTGAAACCTGGCGGGCAGTGCGGGGCATCAGCTGCATGAGTCCCAAGGCACCTGCACCTGAGCGGGCATCAGGGATAAAGGCACTCTCCTGGCGCACCACAGCGAACAGCCAGGCGGTATCCAGTCTGTTGCTGTTGGCCTGCTTCTCGATGTGTGCCTTGTATTTTAGGGGGAAACGAAGATCCAGATCATCCCAATAGCCGGTGCGGGCAAGCGAGAAGATGGCCCGGTCATGCCATCCCCAGCTCTCTGCCAGTTTGGCGGCGGCTTGCAGTTCATCCTGATCCATATCTTTGGTGGCAAGTTCCCACTCCCGGCGTGCCTCGATTAATCGTCCCAGGGTGTGCAGCTCTTGGGCTCTTTTGATGGCATCCTGCGCCATTATCTTTTGTTGCAGTGATCTATCCACTTTAAGCGGGATATTGGCGAGATGGTAAGGGGTGCCCAACTGGTCGGCAGCCAGAAAACCATAGTAACTGCGTTCACGGGCAACCTTGCTGAATATCTGCTGGGCCTCTGCTGTGCGGCCCAACTCATCCAATGTGCGTGCCTGCCAGTACATCCAGCCCTCTGATGTGCGTTGTGGCTCCGGCAGGGCGTTCAGCCACACCAGGGCCATGGGCCAGTTGCCGGCATCCAGTGCGGCCCTGATACGTCTCTCTCTGAGTGAATCATCATCTACAGCTAGCACTATCTGTGCCAGAAAGGCGAGTCTCTCCGGGTGTTTATCACGAATCAGCGCAAAGGCGAGGGTGCGCTTAATCTTTGGTTTTTGCTCGGCACTGAAGGTATATCGCTGCTGCAGCAGCTTCCAGGCATGAAGTGCTGCTGTGGCATCCCGGCGGGCAAGGCGTTTGATACCGTGCAGTAGAATGGTATTTCGGTACGGGTGCTCTCTGGAGAAGGTTTTGCTGCTTAGGATGAGTTGTGGTTTGCGGTGAACCCTCAACCACCGATCCACCCATCTCTGCTCGTTGGCGGGTAAAGATTTGCGAAGATATTTTGCCAGATGGGTCTGACGTGCCTCCATGGTCAGTTGAATGCGCTGCCAGGTCAGCTCTTCAGTCTGCATGCCCGCATCCTGCCATGCCTTGAATATGGGGTCGCAGGCCTTTGGACGGGATTTTTTATAGAGCCAGAGTGCTGCCACCTGATCCAGGGCCTCCTGTTTTTTTCCGTTCTTGTAAAGTGCGCGCAGGTAGTGACATTGGCGTGTCACGCTTTGAGAGGGCGTATAAAATTCCAGATAGGTTTGCCAGCGACCGCGTTTGGCCAGATGATCCAGCCAGGCATTGCGTAACTGTGTGGCCAGTGGGGTGTCCGCATAGCGGGTTAAAAAGTGCTGAATACGCTCTTTTTTCTGTTTATGCAGTCTGCGGCGCAGCTCACTGTATTCCAGATAGGGGTAGAGTGGGTACGCCTTAAGTGATGCCCTGAGCTTTCGGTAACGGCTCAGCTTACCCTGGCTCAAAGCCTTTTCAGCCGCTACGAATGTGGTGCGTTGAGTGGAGAGTAAATCGCTGCCATCTGCATTTGATAGTATCAACAGCAGAGAGGTGACAATCCAAACGAGCTGTCGATAGTAGTGAGCCATTATGTAAGTTTAGTGAAATTTTAGAGAGATTTAGGCGTTACAGGCGGTATCGGATAGTTAAGGTAGCGAACTATAATGAACGTATGAACGAAAAGAGTAATTCTAAACCAGCTGGACTGAATCAACCATCACCCATTAACTGGCTGGAGGATTTTCCCCCATTTCACACTATGCAGATAAAGGTGTTGGAGCTGGATGACGAGTGGAGCCGGATTCGCATCCTACTGCCGCTCAATGAAAAGACTCGTAACCCCGGTGGCAGCATGTTTGGTGGCTGTATGGCCTCGTTGGCTGACCCTATTGCTGCCCTGGCCTGTGCCTGGCGTTTTCAGCAATACTCGGTATGGACACGCAACCTGAATCTTGATTTTCAGTCTGAAGGGCGAACAGATCTTGAATTAAGGTTTGAGTTTGATCCTGTGCAGCACAAAGCGATAGCTCAAGAGTTGAAACAATGTGATCGCTGCACCCCGCTGTTTGAATACGCCTATTATCTGGCTGATGGTACGCTCTGTGCCCGTGTGCAGAATCGTGTCGCCATACGCAGAAAAGGCTATGTCGTAGGGAGCAGTGGTGCTTTGTAGTGATTGATTCAGGATAAAAACTCTGGCGCTACATTGGGTGTTTTTGATATAAGTCAAACTGTCGCGCGGTTTTCACCAAAACCGTAACAAGAGAACTGATTAGATTTAAGGGTGTAAAATGAGTCAAAGTGAACTGGTATGGGATGACGAGGCATTAGAACTGCTGGAAAAGGTACCCTTTTTTGTGCGCAAGGCGGCAAGAAAAAAGATTGAAAAAACAGCTGTTGAATCAGGTGAAAGCCGTATCACTGTCGAACTGATGGAGAAGATTAGAAGCGAAAGGGCGGCCAGCTAAAAAAAGCCCCATCCAGCATTATGTCTGGATGGGGCTTTTCTGCTACCAGCGCTATTTGCTGTTGCGTCGCTCTCGAGCAGCTTTGGCCAGCTGACGTAGCAGTGGTTCGGTATCTTCCCAGTTGATGCAGGCATCGGTCAGGCTCTGGCCGTATGTCAGCTCCTTGTCCTGTTTCCAATCCTGCCGGCCCTCTACCAAAAAGCTCTCGATCATTACGCCGAAGATGCGCTCGTCGCCGCGTGCAACCTGTCCGGCCACATCACGTCCCACATCAATCTGCTTGATATGTTTTTTGCGGCTGTTGGCATGGCTCAGATCGATCATGATGTGTGGAGCCAACCCGGCGGCCTCCAGATCTTCGGCGGCGATATTCACGCTTTCGGTATCGTAGTTGGGACGTGTTCCGCCACGTAGAATCAGGTGGCCATCCTCATTGCCGGTGGTGGAGAAGATGGCTGAATGGCCCGCCTTGGTCAGTGACATAAAGTGGTGCGGTTGGGCAGCGGCGCGGATCGCATCAATCGCCACCTGCAGACCGCCGTCGGTGCCGTTCTTGAAGCCGACGGCGCAGGAGAGGCCGGAGGCCAGTTCGCGGTGCACCTGGCTCTCGGTGGTGCGTGCGCCGATGGCGCCCCAGCTGATCAGATCCGAGATGTACTGCGGGCTGATGGGGTCGAGATACTCGGTGCCCGCCGGTACGCCCAGATTATTCACATAGCTCAGCAGCTCACGCGCCTGCAACAACCCTTTGTTGATCTTGAAGCTGCCATCCAGATCGGGGTCATTGATCAACCCCTTCCAGCCCACGGTGGTGCGGGGCTTCTCGAAATAGACTCGCATTACAATCAGCAGATCATCCTTCAGCTTCTCGCACAGCCCCTGTAACCGGTCGGCGTACTCCTTCGCTGCTTTCAGATCATGCACTGAGCAAGGCCCGGTGACCACCAGCAGCCGGTCATCCTTGCCATTCAGCATATTGTGAATGCTCTGGCGGGCGTTATAGACCGTCTCAGCCGCCTTCTCCGAGATCGGAAAGGCCGCGTGAACCTCAGCCGGGGAGGAGACCTCAGTGGTGTTATCAATGCGCAGATCGTCTGTTTGGTATCTCATGCTGGTAATCGCTCTCTATAAATGATGAGCGCATTATACCGAAGCCATGGTTTCAGTCACTGTGCAGTCTGATATTAGTGCCCACCAGAAAAACAGTGAACTAAGTCACGCTTTTTGTGCGACTTAGTTCACCTTGGTTTTCTGTGGGAGTCAGATAGGATGGATCTACCACAACAATAAGGATCTATGCAGTAGATGAAACAGATAGATTTTGATATGCCCGCCTATTACCGCTACTGGGGTAAGGCTACAAAAGGTGATTCAGAACAGCTTCGCTGTCATCTTTTACCTTATCACTGCCTGGATGTGGCAGCTGTTGGTTGTATTTTACTGCAGCGTCACCATCACCTCCGTCAACAGCTGGCCAGGTTGGCGGGTATGGATGAGAAAATATTTGTCCATTGGATGCCCTTTTTCCTGGCGCTGCATGATTTGGGCAAGTTTGCTGATGGTTTTCAAAACTTACGTCCAGACATCTTGGAAGCACTTCAGCAGAGAGAAAGTGATGCCACTTATGGAAGGCGACATGATGTTCTTGGCTATTATTTGTGGCGTGAGCATATTCTCCAACATTTCCACGAACTGGGAATCCTCAAGAAAAGCCACCCACGTATAAAACCTGCCTGCGAGAAATCTGCCAATATCTGGATGAGATCTGTAACCGGGCATCATGGCATCCCTCCGGCAAAACAGGATTTCATTCTGGTAGATTACATGAACCCACCTGATGATGTGGAGGCGGCCAAATGTTTTATAGCGGATTTAGCGAATCTGCTGTTGGGTGACAACCGTCAATTTCCTGATCTAGATGAGATGGCTGCAGATTTTTCCTCTTGGTGGATTGCAGGATTTACCGTTCTATGTGACTGGCTGGGTTCGGGCAGAGAGACCGATGAGTTCTGCTCAGAGTATCGGTCACTAGCCGAATACTGGGATGATGCGACTAGCTGGGCGGAAAATGTCATTGAGAAAAACGGCCTTATTCCAACAAAATTCAGTAGTGGGTTTTCACTACAAGATTTCTTCGCTAAAAAAAGCATGGTAAAAGCTACACCACTACAAGTTGAAGCAGACAACATACAGCTGGGCGAAGGCACCCAGCTCTTTATTTTGGAAGATGTTACCGGTGCAGGAAAAACCGAAGCCGCCATAATCCTGCTTCACCGCATTATGTCTCAAGGATTGGCAGAAGGTGTCTATTTTGGCCTACCCACCATGGCGACATCAAACAGCATGTATCGGAGGATGAGCCAAGTCTATCGCAAACTCTACTCACCGGGCAGTCATCCCTCATGTGTGCTCGCACATAGCGCACGAAAAATGTCTAAAGAGTTTAGTGATGCAATCAACGCTATCCCTGATGAGGAGCCTCAAGAGCATGGTGACAGTACATCCTGTGCCTCTGCCTATTGTAACGCCTGGTTAGCAGATAACCGTAAAAAAGCACTGCTTGCGGAGATAGGGGTGGGCACCATTGACCAGGTGCTGCTGGCTGCATTGCCATCCAAACATCAATCACTACGCATGGTGGGTATGTTAGGCAAAGTGCTGCTTTTTGATGAGATTCATAGCGTAGATGCCTACATGAACACTCTCTTATGTCAGTTGCTTTATATCCATGCAGCCGCAGGAGGTAGCGCCATACTTCTCTCTGCCACACTGCCACAAAATCAACGCAGCCAACTGATCCAGGCTTTTGCCAAAGGCCTGCAACAACCGGCACCGCAACTGGAGAAAACAGAAGGCAACCACTATCCATTACTCACCCACTACGGCAAAAATCTTTTTACAGAAAAAGTGCTGGCTACACGGGAGAGTGTAAGAAGGTCTGTAACTGTAAAATTTATTTATGATGAATCGGAAGCCAACAAACTACTCCGGCAAGAGAGCACAAAAGGAAAATGCATCTGCTGGATTCGTAATACAGTTAAAGATGCCCGCCGAGCTTTCAAAACGCTAAAGCAAGAGATGCCAGAGATTGATTGCCGTCTATTTCATGCTCGCTATGCTTTGGATGATCGCCTTGAAATTGAAAACAAGGTTCTGAATCAGTTTGGACCAGAAAGTGGCTCAACAGAGCGAACAGGGCGGGCCTTAATCAGCAGCCCTGTTTTGCAGGAATCACTAGACCTCTGTTTCGATACAATGATCACAGACATCACCGTTATTGACCTGATCATCCAAAGATGTGGCCGATTGCAGAGACACACACGCGATGAGAAAGGTGAGCGCATAGATGGCTCAGATCAAAGAGGCGGTGCCGTGCTCTATGTGCTCGTGCCCCCCTGGACAGAAACACCGGATAAAGAGTGGCTTTCATCAACTATGAAAGGAACAGCTGCCATCTATCAGGACAGCGACATCTGGCTTACCCAGCGTCGCCTCCAACAAAATAAGGGTATTTTTCGGATGCCGGAAGATGCCCGCTCACTGATTGAAGCGGTTTACAGCAATGAAGCGATGGACGAAATCCCAGAAGGGCTGATGGATTCGGCTATTGATGCAGAAGGAGAGCGTTACAGTGAAGTCAGTCTGGCAAAGCACCACATGCTTAAGTTTGATGAGGGTTATAAAGATGAATCTGTAAATCTGTGGCGGGATGAAGCAAGTACCCCTACACGACTGGGTGAAGAGAGTGTCAGTGTTTACCTGGCCCGCTGGCAGGATGGTGAGCTGCAACCCTGGATTGAGGCAGGTGACTACCGCTGGGCACGAAGTGCTGTTTCAATAATGAGAAAAAAGATTGCCAATGAGGGTGAGTATCAGGAAATCCCACAGGAAGTGCTTACCCAGGCCAAAGAAGAGCTGCCGGCCAAAGGGGCTTGGGGTGTGCTACTGCCACTTTTACCGTGCGGTGATGGGCTGTGGAAAGGGCAGGCAAAAGATGAAAAGAACCGAGATGTTGTGTTTTATTACAGCATCGAAGCAGGGTTAATGGAGGAAGAAGAGGTGCAGGAACCGTGAGGCTCCTGCACCAGATATCCCCGCGCAGGCGGGGAACGCCCAAATATATATGCTTACAATTTACACATATATACGGTTCATCCCTCACATAGATGCAGAGGGAAGAGTGGCAGTTTAGCACCAGGCGAGCAAAAAGATGCCGTAAATATGAAAAATACAAAATATATATGTGTTAGTTGAAATTTATCGCTATTGACAAAGCTGATTGCTAAGCCTAACCTTGAGTCCGAATACGGTATTGAGGATCAGGCTATGCCCGGCTTATTGGAAGTTATTGTTTGTGTATTTGTTGGTGTAGGTGCTTTTGTAGTAACAAAAATTCAAGCTGTAAAGATTGATTTCAAGGATAAGGATGACAATTAGCCGATTTGTTAGATAAATGTTGATCTATTGATAAGGGAAATGAGATGAACTTAATAAATGCCCCATGGATACTCGTCCAAAGAGAAGATGGCGCAATAACCCATATTGCCCCCTGGCAAGTGACCGAGCCAGATAACCCTATTGTCCGACTGGCGGCGCCCCGCCCTGATTTCAATGGTGCACTGATACAGTTTCTTATTGGATTGCTACAAACTACAGCAACGCCAAAAAATAACGAAGAATGGCTTATCTGGCTGCTGACCCCTCCATCTCCTGAAACACTAAAAGCCAAATTTGACCCTTATGCCGACATCTTTGAGCTAGACGGAGATGGCCCCCGTTTTATGCAAGATTATGAGCCTCTGGAGGGGGAGCAAAAGCCTATCAGTGGTTTGGTCATTGAAGCCCCTGGCAACCGTACCAGCAGTCTTTTTCTCGACCACTTTAATAAAGAGGGATTAATAAATAGCATCTGCCCTAGCTGTGCAGCAGCAGCACTCTTCTGCTTACAAACCAATGCCCCCAGTGGAGGCGTTGGACATAGAACCTCTCTTAGAGGTGGAGGGCCGCTGACCACATTGGTTATTCAGGATACTGAATCAAAAGAAGAGGATGAAAAAACAACCGAAAGCCTCTGGCAAACACTCTGGTTAAATATTCTTGAGCCAAAGATTGCCGCCAATTTAAGCGGCAACTCAGAACTAAAAGGCAATGAACATATCTTCCCCTGGCTGGCTAAAACTGGAACAGACACCACACCAGAGCAAGCTCACCCACTTCAAATGTACTGGGGCATGCCCCGCCGTATCCGCATTGACTGGGATAACCGCAAAGAGGGAGCTTGCGACCTCTGCCATGCTGAGAAAGAACAGCTGGTGACACACTATGTAACCAAAAACTATGGCATTAATTACACAGGCTCATGGCAGCACCCATTAAGCCCTCACTACATAGAGAAAAAGTCTGGTGATGTCCTGCCTATGCATGCGCAGCCAGGTGGACTTGCCTACCGGCACTGGCTGGCCTGGACTCAAGATAGTGAAACCTGCAAGCCTGCCAGAGTGGTACTTGAACACAGTGAAGAGAATGGCCACCGGCTTAAACATGAACAACTGAGGCTCTGGGTCTTTGGTTATGATATGGACAATATGAAAGCCCGTTGCTGGTATGAAGCTGCTTATCCATTGATCTTCATTGAAGATGAAGCCCAAAGGCATTACTTCTGCCTTCGTATTGAGAAGATGGTAACGCTAGCCACCCAAATGGGCGGCTTCGTTCAAAGCTGCCTGAAAGAGGCATGGTTCAGCCGTCCCGGTGATGCCCGTGGAGATACTGCCTTTATCAAAGAGGCCTTCTATCAACAAACAGAAACAGTATTCAAAACAGCCATGCAAAACCTTCAACATGCTGTTATGCAAAACGGTGGGCAAGCGGTTGTTCAACAATGGCATGAACGACTGGCCCATGAGGCATTAAAACTATTTGATTACTGGGCAGCCCGTGAAGATATAACAGTAGCCAACCCCCGACGAATAGCAGAAGCCCATCAAAAACTACGCAATCTTATCTATGGCAAAAAACTGATGAGTGATTTGGGACTGATAAAACAGAAGAGGAAAACGGCATGAGTATAGAATTCACCCCAGAGAGTGATATTGGAAAAGCACTGGTGAGCTTTTGGAATAGCCTTGATGATAACCGTGGAGCCAGAGCAGAGCTAAGACGCTGTGATACGGTAAATGAAGTAGTGATGACTGCAACATTCCAACGTTTCTGCCAGCAATCTCTACGCCCTATCTTAAAAAATGAAAAACAGTGGGAAGATCGCATGGCTGCCATTATAGGCCTGATCTCACATCTGCCCGGTACAGCTGTAAATGATATTCTGGCAAAAGCGGGGGCGGGTGATTACACCAGCCTGCTTGCCAAACAGATGACAGATAAAGTCTCAGGGGACAGACCTGTTGTCAGCGAACTTCGCTGCCGCCGTCTTTTGCAACGAGATAGAGATGAACTCTATCCAACCTTGATCCGCATCATTCGCCTTCTAAACGGAAAGGCATCACTTTTTGGTATCGCCTCATCAGTTTATTACTGGGGCGATGGCGTTAAAAAACGCTGGGCCTACGCCTATTTCCCCAATGTGCCAGCAAAAAAATCTGCTTAATTTAATAGCCAATACAGCTATCAGGAGAATCCCATGGGACGCTTTCTACAATTACACTTACTGACCTCTTACCCACCTGCAAACCTGAACCGTGATGATCTGGGTCGCCCCAAAACGGCAATGATGGGCGGTGCAATGCGTTTGCGCATCTCATCACAAAGCCTGAAGCGGGCATGGCGTACTTCAGAAGTGTTCGAAGAGACGCTTAAAGGCCACATCGGTGTACGCACCAAAGGGATGGGCATAGAAATTTTCAATATGCTTTCAAACAAAGGCGTGGCTGAGAAAAAAGCACTGGATTGGGCCAAGGTCATTGCAGATGTCTTTGGTAAAACAAAATCCCTGACCACAAAAGAAAAGACAAAACTGAAAGAACCGGAAATCTCAGAAAAAGATAAAAAAGCACTTAAGCTAAAACCCCTGGAGATTGAACAGCTTGCGCATTTTACTCCAGAGGAAGAGATGGCTATTAACAAGCTTATCGACACAATAGCTGAACGTGGCTCCGAACCAGAAAAGGATGAGCTGACACTATTGCGTAAAAAGCACAGTGCTGCGGATGTTGCTCTGTTTGGTCGCATGTTGGCTTCAAGCCCGGCATTTAATACCGAAGCTGCGGCCCAAGTTGCCCACGCTATCTCCGTTCATAAAATCACGGTTGAAGATGACTTCTTCACCGCTATTGATGACCTTAATGAGGACAGTGATGATGCAGGTGCAGCCCACATGGGCGAGACTGAATTCAGTGCCGCCCTGTTCTATCAATACATCTGTATTGACCGAGCACTCCTGCAAGAGAACCTTGGTGGTGATACCGAACTCACAAACAACAGCATCAAAGCGCTTATTGAGGCTGCTGCTACCGTCTCGCCCACTGGCAAGCAAAATAGCTTCGCCTCCCGCGCCCGTGCCTCATACATCCTGTGCGAAACCGGCAAACAACAACCTCGCGCCCTCTCCGTGGCATTCCTGAAACCGGTGCAGGGAACCGACATGCTTAATACAACCATTAAAGCATTGGAAGATACCCGAAACAAAATGGATAAAAACTACGGCAAATGCGCAGATGCTGAAATTATTATGAACAACCTGACGGGTGAAGGCAGTCTGCAAGAGATTATTTCTGCCGCAATGGTGTAATCCATGAAAAGCTATCTACTGTTTCAGTTATATGGCCCCATGGCATCATGGGGCGATATTGCCGTGGGGGAACAGCGGCCAACATTGGGGCATCCCACCAAATCCGCCATCACAGGCCTGCTGGCTGCCGCACTGGGAATCAAACGGCAAGAGGAGGTAATCCATAATCAACTCTCAGACGGTTACAGGCTAGCCATACGTGTAGATGCCTCTGGCAGTCTGTTAAGGGATTACCACACCATACAGGTTCCACCACCGCAACGAGGAAGAGTATTTCATACCCGAAAAGATGAGCTGGATGTAGAAAAGCACCAACTCAACACTCTGCTCTCCAGCAGAGACTACCGGGCCGATGCCCACTATACCGTTGCACTTTGGGAGCGTAACGGGCCATATAACCTTCCGGCTCTCAAACAAGCCCTGGAACAGCCTCACTACACACTCTACCTGGGGCGTAAATCCTGCCCCCTGGCCAGACCGCTACAACCACGACTGATAAAATCAGAGAATTTATATAACGCATTTCAACAGTTTGAAATAAATGACGAAGTACTTAACACACAACAACTCAGTGCCTCAACACCAGACAGTACCACCGCCTACTACTGGGAAGAGTTAACACCTTCAGAAACAGGATTACCGCAAGGTGGGAGCCATATGATGTATGAGCGACGAGATAAAGTTTCCAGCCGCCGCCGCTGGCAGTTCATGACCAGAAAGGAATATCACATAACCGTAACGGAGAGAGAGTCATGAACTACTTCAGTCAAGTGACCCTGTCACCAGGGAGCTATGAAAGCAACCAACTACTAAAGCGGATTGCTCAAAATGCCTATGTGGAACACCAACAACTCTGGCAACTTTTTCCTGAAGCCCCAGACAAAACCAGAGACTTCATATTTCACAGTGAGCAGCGGCAAATGAGCCGGGTTTATCACTTGGTATCCAAACGCAAACCTCTGGAAAATCTTATTCCTTGGGAAGTCCAGACTAAATCCTATGACCCCAAGATCGCCACTGGCCAACGGTTAACCTTCAAATTAAATGTTAACCCCGTTGTAAGTCGGAAAGATAAAGCAGGTCGTTCCCACCGACACGATGTTGTCATGGATGCCAAACAGCAGTTAAAAGCGGAAGGCATCCCCCAACATGAGCGACCTGCTTCTGGTGAAATCATCCAAAAAGCTGGAATCAATTGGTTAAATCAACGCAGTGAAAAAAACGGCTTCAGTTTTCAAAAGCAAGAGGTGATTGTAGACGGATATGAACGGCGCAAAGCCTACAAAGGGCCAGGCAAGTCCCCCATTGAATATAGTGTTCTTGGCTTCAGCGGTATCTTGACGGTAATTGACCCAGTGCTTTTTAAAGAGATATTGATCAATGGTATTGGCCCCGCCAAAGCCTTTGGCTGTGGACTGATGTTGATACGTCGAGTTTGACTGAGTGTATTTGCAATTTAAAGCCAGACAGACAGGCAGGCAAAATCATGGGTCTAAAAATGCTTCTGGAAAGACTAAAACAGCGGAGATATCACATGGCTTTAAATCCCGCCGCTCGCATACCGGGATTGGCGGAAGAGTTAGCTGAGTAAGGAACATGCTCCCACCTCTCAAACCTATCCCCATAAAAAACCGCCTCTCAATGATCTTCCTGGAATACGGCCAGGTTGATGTGATTGACGGGGCATTTGTCCTGGTCGATAAAAAGGGTGTTCGCACCCATATCCCGGTGGGTTCAGTCGCCTGCATCATGTTAGAGCCGGGAACCCGGGTTTCACATGCCGCAGTCAAACTGGCGGCCATAGTCGGCACCTTGCTGGTGTGGGTGGGTGAGGCTGGAGTGCGGCTGTATGCTTCGGGCCAGCCGGGTGGTGCACGTTCCGACAGGCTGCTCTACCAGGCAAAACTGGCTCTTGATGAGGAACTGCGCCTAAAGGTTGTACGCAAAATGTTTGCACTGCGTTTTGGTGAAGAAGCGCCTTCAAGGCGAAGTGTTAACCAGCTTCGTGGGATTGAGGGCGCCAGGGTTCGTAAGGTGTATGAACTCTTGGCCAAACGCCATGGTGTGCAGTGGCAGGGTCGCCGTTATGACCCTAAGGATTGGGATAAAGGTGATACTGTAAATCAATGCATCAGTGCTGCAACCTCCTGTCTGTATGGCATCACTGAGGCAGCGGTGCTAGCCGCAGGTTATGCGCCCGCTGTCGGTTTTTTGCATACCGGAAAGCCCCTTTCATTTGTCTATGATATTGCTGACATCATCAAGTTTGAGACCGTGGTTCCCACCGCATTTGCCATCGCCGCAAAGCGGCCTGCCAAGCCAGATCGTGCCGTACGCCTTGCCTGCCGTGATCGCTTTCGATGCGATAAAGTATTGAAACGTCTTATTCCGCTGATTGAAGAGGTATTGGCGGCTGGAGAGATTAAACCGCCCAAGCCGCCGGAGGATGCAGTTCCACCCGCGATTCCGGAACCAGATGCCATAGGTGATGCAGGCCATAGGAGCAGCTGATATGCCGATGGTGACAGTGGTAACAGAGAATGTGCCGCCACGGTTGCGGGGGAGGCTTGCGATCTGGCTATTGGAAGTACGGGCTGGTGTTTACGTGGGCAACATCTCTCGCCGCATCCGGGAAATGATCTGGCAGCAGATAACGGAGTTGACAGAAGAGGGGAATGTGGTAATGGCATGGGCCACCAATACGGAATCAGGGTTTGATTTCCAAACGCACGGTGAAAATAGGCGAGTACCCGTGGAATATGATGGGCTACGCTTGGTTTCATTCCTGCCTGTAGAAGAGAAATAACTGCTCTTTAACAATTGAAAAAAGCCACCAAAAGCTTGGTGGATTTTGGAGTGCTGTTTTTTTATTTGAGGATCAATGATATAAACTTAGTCTGTTCCCCACACCCGTGGGGATGAACCG
>JAJRZI010000087.1 GCA_024275295.1 Gammaproteobacteria bacterium
AACTTGACGCTGCCTACCGAGTCAGAGTAACAATACACAAAACCCGCGTCGCTAGCGCTCCGATAGGTGGCAGCTTTGCTGAGTTTGGGTGGCAGCTTTCAATGAGAATCGGTGGCAGGAATCAAGAGAATACGCAGCCTGGTCAAAATTGGACGCTGATTGACATTTTATGGGATTGTAACCCTGTTAGGTGTCTACAATACTTGGGGCTTGCCAATTTCCGGTGGCACGATCTACTGCACACCTGGACAAGCTGGCCTGTTCAGGCAGGAACGAGTCTTCAGGAGTTAATGGAGCTGGGAGGCTGGAGTAGCTACACGATGGTTCTGCGCTACGCCCATCTTGCAGATTCACACCTGCATGATGCCGCAAGCCGGATCGGAGGTACGATTCAGCTACGTTCCAATGTTGTACCGATTCACGGAAGGATGAAAAAAAGACTGTAAGTAGTTGTTTTATATGGTGCCCGGGGCCGGAATCGAACCGGCACGGTCGTTAAACCTGCGGATTTTAAGTCCGCTGCGTCTACCAATTTCGCCACCCGGGCAATCCGGGCATTATATCGACAAATATAATCTGGCGAAACAGACAATGGGATGATATTAAACCAGCTTAGAAAACCCCTGCATTTACCCAGATATGCACCAATATGCTGGCAACGTAACCCAATGCAATCGCCGGGGTCCATTTTAGATGTCCAAAGAAGGTATATTGCCCCCGTGCCTGCCCCATTAAAGCCACACCGGCGGCAGAACCCACAGAGAGCATGCTGCCCCCCACACCTGCTGTCAGTGTCACCAGCAACCACTGCCCCTGAGACATGTCAGGATTCATGCTCAGCACGGCAAACATCACCGGAATGTTGTCTACGACAGCAGAGAGCACACCCACCATTACATTGGCAGGTGTTGCTGCCCAGGTATCACTGAGTTCAAGGGCCGTCCCCCAATCTGTGTACATAACCTGCGACGTAATCGTCAAATACCCAATCTGCCCCAATGCGCCAACACAGAGTATGATGCCGTAAAAAAAGAGCAGTGTATCCCACTCGGCACGGGCAATCTTGCTGAAGATATCAAAAGGGACAAAGTCGCCCACCACACCCTGATCCTTATCAAGATCCTTCATATCCAGTTTTGGGGAATGGGTTTTTTTCAGGTAATAACCAAAGAACTGCAGGTAAGCCAGTCCGGTCATCATGCCCATCATGGGTGGTATATGTAGAAAGTTATGGAAACAGACGGCGGTAATAATAGTTACAAAAAATAGGCACATGATCACAACAGCACCACGTTTCATCATCACGGTTTCATCACTGGCTTTGGGTTGCGCCTGCGGGACAGCAAAATGCATTATTGCAGCTGGCACCGTAAAATTAACAGCGGATGGGAGGAAGAGGAGAAAAAAGCCCCAGAAATCAACTATGCCCTTCTGCCAGACCATTAAAGTCGTGATATCACCAAAGGGGCTGAAGGCACCACCTGCATTGGCTGCAACCACAATATTGATGCAGCTTAACCCAACAAATTTTTTATTGTCGGCCCCCACAGCGAGAATAACAGCACACATCAACAGCGCTGTGGTTAGGTTGTCTGCAATGGGGGAGAGAAAAAAGGCGATCCAGCCCGTAATCCAAAAAAGCTGGCGATAGCTAAAGCCTTTACGCACCAGCCACGAACGTAACGCATCAAAAACAGCACGCTCATCCATAGCATTGATATAGGTCATCGCTACCAGCAGGAAGAGAAATAACTCAGCATATTCCAGTATATTATGCCTAACAGCCACCCCCACAGTATGGGAATCTCCATGCTGAATGTATACCGCAGCAACGATACCCCACATAATGCCTGCAGCAAGTATGACAGGCTTGGATTTACGCAGATGAGTAAACTCTTCTGCCATGACCAGGGCATAGGCTATGACGAAGAGAAGGAGTGCAATATACCCAACAGCATGATTTGTCAGATCAATAAAACCACCCTGCGCAGAAGCCCACACGTTTTCAGGTAAAAACAACCCAAACAAGAGTGCATAAGCAGACAATGTTACACAGTGCTTTTGTATCATAAAGGAGCCTCAAGATACCTATAATCAGAGATCTGCTTCTTAACCCGGATGCTTCATGAATTCGTGTGATCATCAGGCAATGGCACCCTTCCTCACTGGTCATACTCTTATTGTTTTGAGGCAAAGTCCAGCATGCGCTGAATAGGGATCACTGCACGCTTACGGATAGCCTCATCAATGTGGATCTCATGGTTGCCTGTCTTTAAAACCGTTTCCAGATTTTGCAATGCGTTCATGGCCATCCAGGGGCAGTGCCCACAGCTTTCACAGGTTGCACCATGACCCGCAGTTGGCGCTTCAATCAACACCTTATCTGGCGCTAACAGCGCCATCTTGTGAAAAATACCATCGTCAGTGGCAACAATGAATTCATCATTATCCATACTGGTTACCGCATTGATAAGCGCTGTAGTAGAGCCAACAACATCAGCCTGTTCAATCACATCAGCTGGTGATTCAGGGTGAACCAGTACCGCTGCATCAGGATGTAGTTTGCGTATCCGCTCAAGCGCCACTGATTTGAACTCTTCATGCACCACGCATGAGCCATCCCACATCAGCATATCCGCCCCTGTAACACTCTGGATATAACGACCAAGGTGCCGATCAGGCGCCCACAGGATTTTCTCTCCCTGCTCTTTCAGATATTTGATAATAGGCAGGGCGATGCTTGAGGTGACCATCCAGTCTGCATGCGCCTTTACTGCAGCACTGGTATTGGCATAGACCACGACAGTATGATCAGGGTGAGCCTCACAAAAGGCGCCAAATTGATCTGGGGGACAGCCTTCATCAAGAGAGCAGGTCGCATTAAGATCCGGCATCAGAATACGCTTTTCAGGACTGAGAATCTTGGCCGTCTCTCCCATAAAACGGACACCAGCAACAACCAGAGTAGGCGCATCGTGTACATGGCCAAAGCGGGCCATCTCCAGTGAATCCGATACACAACCGCCGGTCTCCTCCGCCAGATCCTGAAGATCACCATCCGTATAATAGTGGGCGACAAGGACAGCATTCTTCTCTACCAATAGCTGTTTGATACGCTCTTTAAGCGCCTCTTTCTCACCCTCTTCCAGCAAAGGCCATTCTGGATGCTTTGGCACCTCAAAGGTACGCTGCTGTTTTGTTGCATCTTGAGCAATTTTACTGCTTGTAGCCATAACGACTCTCTATTCTCAATTTAGGGCCATAAAAACAATGAGTTAAATAGCCTTATTTAATAATATCAACCCGCTCCGGGTTTTTTAGCTGGTACACCCTGGCCGGACGATGATTTCCAGTTCGGCGCAAACCACCCGCTTCTTCAATTCCCTTCAATGCCAGTATTTTTTTGCGAAAATTCCGTTTATCTAAATTTCCATTGATTAGAATCTCATACACCGTTTGCAATTCACTCAGGGTAAAAGTTTCTGGCATGAACTGAAAGGCAATAGTGGAGTAGTCTAGTTTTGCGGCAAGCCTGCGGTGCGCTAGCGTAATGATCTGCTGATGATCAAAAGCCAAGGGCGGTATTTGATCCAATGCGAACCATTGCACATCAGCCGCATCACTTGCGGCCTTAAGTTGCAACCGATCTGAAGGCACCAATGCATAATAAGTCACACTGATGATACGCTCGCGGGGATCACGGTTGGGGGAGCCAAAGGTGTAGAGCTGTTCAAGATAGACACCTCGAATGCCCGTCTCCTCCTCCAGCTCACGCTTGGCACAGGCCTCCAATTCTTCATCAATGTCCAGAAAACCACCCGGCAGTGCCCACATGTTTTGATAGGGCTCGCCGGCGCGTTGCACCAACAGCAGTTTGAGCTGCTGGTCACGTATCGTAAACACAGCGACATCCGTCGTTACAGCTGGATGTGGATATTGATAACAGTGCTGATGAGCCAAAACTGCCGAGACCTCACTTTTTTCAGATAACTCAGACCATAGTGTCAAAAATACACAATGTCAATAAACTTACAATTTATAATGTAAAGAAAAAGAGAACTCAGCCGAAACCTCATCTGCTCAGCAAATATTAGACAACCTTAAGCAAGCGATAGCATCCATGGCTACTCAAACAACATTTCAACGTGAAATACTACAGTTAAAGCACATCCCTCCCATATCTGTTACCGCCACTCAACTACTCAAGGCCACCAGTGACCCAGAAATTGAAGTGGATGCCATTGCCAATATTATTGATCAGGATCCTCCCCTTTCCGCTCGAATACTCGGCATGGCCAACGCCGCATATTTTATGAGCACACAGCCTGTCTACACCACAAAAGAAGCCATTATACGGGTACTGGGACTCAATCTTGTTAAAGGCCTGGCACTCAGCCTGGCTATGACAGGCGGCATTGATACCAAGAAATGTCGCAACTTTGACTTGGTCAACTATTGGAGCCAGGCTCTGGGGTGCGCCGCACTGTCACGTTTGATTGCCTTAAAGATTGCACCTGACCATCAACCCGATCTTGATGGCCTTTACCTCTGTGGGCTGCTGCACAATCTTGGCATGCTTATTCTTGCTTATCTATTCCCTCACCCACTTTCTGCAGTATTGGCAGAGATAAAAAACACCCCCCATACAGATATCCTTGCGCTTGAAGAAAAGCATATCGGAATCAACCAAATAGAGGCTGGGGAGCAACTTGCTATCCGTTGGCATCTTCCAGATATGGTTGTTCATACCATTGCAGGATTACACCACAACACCCCATCTATCTCCTATCCCACAGAAGCCATACTTATTAGTCATTCAGCCACTTGGGTAAACCAATATCTAACAGAAGGCAAGGGTGGTATAAAAAATGATGCTATGCTATGCCAGCTAAAGGGCATTAATGAATCAGTACTGGCAGAGATAGAAGAGCAGTTCCACAACCAATGCAATGAACTGCAAGCAACAGCAAGAATGCTTAATTAATCCATTAACATAACTGTTATGCCTTCACATTTAAATACAGCAGATAATATAGAACTGCAGGATCGCATTATTAATCTGGTAGATGCCTTATCAGCCTTACGCGCCCTTACTGCAACTCACATTCAAGGCATTACAGAAGAGACCCTACTTAAAAAAGCATTAAGCATATTAGTAAAACATATTGACCTGGAAGCCTGTTCAGTATTCGCGCATGAAGATAATCAACTCTATTGCATAGCTGGCACTCAATTCAATGAAGAGCTGATTTCCACCCATAGTCAGAAAACAATACGATCAGAACAACTGATCCGTAGCATGCAGTTTACATGCGGCGAAGGATTAGCTGGCATAGCCTGTCAGACACAACAGCTTCAATATTGCCCGAACTGCAAAGCTGATATTCGCTTTAAACCTTTTACAGCTCCTGAAAAAGAAGCCAACATTCGATCCGTAATATCAGTACCCATCTGTTTTGATCATGATGTACTCAGCGTGCTCAACATCTCTCATCCAGCCCCAAACTATTTTGATATTTGGCACCAACACATGCTAATGCTGTTCTGCAATGTATTAGGACAGATGCAACATAACCAACGTTTATTACGCACACTCGACAGCAAAGTGCGCAGAAGAACAAGAAAGCTGGAGCAGGCATTAAAAGAATCCAATGAACTGAAAAAACGCTTTGAAACACTCTCTACAACCGATGAATTAACCCAGCTTGGCAACCGGCGTTATTTTTTTTCAACTGCCGAAACAGTACTGGCACAGGCTATTCATTACAATCTGCCATTTAGTGTTCTATTGATAGATGTCGATCATTTTAAAAAAATCAATGACAAATGGGGGCATGCAATCGGTGATGAAGCACTGCGTCAAATAGCCACTATTTTACGGGAAGAGGTTGGTGCAGGTGATTTAGTGGCACGATTAGGCGGTGAAGAGTTTGTATTTATACTGCCAGACACACCACCGCAAGGGGCTGACTTATTGGCTGCACGCGTTCAGAAAGACACCCAATCCCTGGATCTTGGTGGGCAAATAGGCCAAATAAAGATCACCGTCAGTATCGGCATGACGGCTCGCAATGGTAGAGAGTGCAACAGCGATGGATATGAGGCACTATTGGATCAACTGTATACTGAAGCTGATGAAGCAATGTATCAGTGTAAACGCAATGGCCGAAACCAGCGGCAGTTTTTTCATGCCATAGAACAGCCAGGCATCAAAATATAGCTATTAACAGCAAATTTATGACAAAAAACAGCGCACCATCAAAACTGGTCGTAGCCATATCATCCAGAGCACTCTTTAATCTGGATGATTCCCACAGGATTTTTGAAACCCAAGGCATCGAGGCTTACTGCAAATTTCAGATTGCTCATGAGGATGATATTCTAAAGCCAGGGGTAGCTTTTCCACTGGTAGAAAAGCTGCTACGGCTAAATGAAAAGCTGGCTGATTTAGCCTCGGTAGAAGTCATACTGCTCTCCCGTAACAGTGCCGATACCGGACTCAGAATTTTTAACTCAATACAACACCATAACCTGGCGATAACACGAGCCGCCTTTACCGGTGGCTCCAGCACTTATAGCTATGCAAAAGCCATGGGGGCGCATCTCTTCCTCTCAGCCAACCCTACTGACGTTAACATGGCATTAAAATCCGGCCTTGCTGCTGCCACTATACTCCCATCAAATACAGAGTCCTCCAAAGCCTCATCTGGCCAACTTCGTATTGCCTTCGATGGTGATGCCGTGCTGTTTTCAGATGAGGCTGAACGGGTATTTAAAACAGAGGGGCTGGACGCATTTACAGCTAGCGAAAAAGCTTCCGCGCATAAACCTTTATCCGGCGGGCCATTTAAAGAATTCCTCGAAGCTTTGCACAAGATACAATCATCAGCACCTGCAAACAACTCGCCTATCCGAACTGCACTAATCACAGCCCGCGCCGCACCGGCTCATGAACGTGTCATAAGAACCCTACGCGCATGGAATATTCGCATTGATGAAGCTCTATTTTTAGGAGGCATGGATAAAGGTGAATTTCTTAATGCCTTTGGAGCAGACTTTTTCTTTGATGACCAACAGGGGCACTGCGAATCAGCGCGTCAACATGTACCTACAGGGCATGTGCCTCACGGAGTAGCCAATGATTAATAACCAGGATTTTACTCCGTACCACTGAAATTAAATGCAATCGTGTCCGATGGCTCCTGCAAAAAATATCCTTGAATATAGTTAATACCGACTGTCCACAATACTGCCAAGCTATTTGCATCTTCAACTGCCGTGGCAATGGTTTTAATACCATGATCCTGAATACTTTTATTGATTTCCGTCAAATCATCCTGTTTTCCCTGCTGAGCTGCCAGATTTTCCAGAAATGAAGAATCAAGCTTTACAAAATCAATTGGCAAGCGTTTAAGAATAGTCTCTGACTTTGGAGCAAATCCAAAATGCGTTACTGCAATTTGGCATTTAATCTTTTTCAATCCTTTTATAAGATTTTTAGCTTCCTGTGTATGCGCACGCAAATCAGCTTAACGAATCTGAAATGTCAGCCAAGCACCTTTGGCCTGCGCTTCCCGCAGGTTATCACAAATCATTAACAGTGTTGATGGATCTACAATGCTGGCATTTGACAGGGTGACAAAAAAGTTTATTTTTCGCCCTTCTTTACGCTGTCGGGTCAGTTCCTGAATAGCATGTTTGATAACCCAACGATCAACATCAACCATCAATTCATTCACTTCAGCCTTATCGAATATATTGCTGGTATTTATCTCTTCGTTATGATCATCAAGCAGACGCACCATTACCGCATAGTTTTCTCTGGAATCACCTTGCAGACTGACTACAGGCTGATAAACCAGGCGCATCCGGTCATTGGTTAGCGCTTCCTTAATCAACCCCTCGGCATCAATAGTTATCTCTTCAATCTCTTCTTGTTCTTGCTCTGTGTTGTTTTTTTGCATCCTGTCCAGTAATAGATCATCCTCATACCCAGGCAGTGCTGCATTGGGATCATAGACTGCAAACTGATTGCCGCCATTGGTTCTTGCCATTTCACAGGAAAAATAGGCATGATCAATAAAGTCCTGGCTTGAGGTTTCACCTTCAGAATAAGCAATTCCGATACTGCAGGTTGGATTGATGCCATGCTCAAATTGCTCTATAAATTGTCTGTCCAGCGCTTCACAGATATTCCCGGCTATCTCTTCAGCTTTAGCGTTTTTCGAACATTGCCTCAATATGGTAAATGAATGGTCGCCAAAACGAGCCAAGATCTCATCTTCACTCACAGCTTCACTGAGAATACTGGCAATTGCTTTAAGAATGGCATCGCCCGCAGCAATCCCGGCAGAATTCTGGATTGCCTGAAACTGATCAATGCTGATATATAAAAGAGAACAGGCACTGTCTGGTTCTTGAAAATGCGCTACCGCCTCCTCCAGCTTCTTTGAAAAGAAAGAGCGGTTATAAAGACCTGTTTGTAAATCCTGCAGGCTAATGAGCTCTATCTTTTCTTCCAGCTCATTCTTGCTTGATTGGTCACGAATAATAATCTGCGTGCATGGCTCATTATCAATGCTGGCATTGGAAAACTCCATTCTTGCATCAAAGATATCACCATTACTGCTTTGGCATTTTACATCCAATTCTGAAATGCCACTTTTTTCAGGCAGCTTGCGGAGAAAGGCTTTAAATTTTTTATGGTCGCTTGATGCAACCATATCCAAAATCGGCAGCCCCTCAATATCCTCCACATCCAGATTACCAAACATTCCAAGATAAGCCGTATTTGCACCTATATGCATACCTTCATGAATATAAGCAATCGCATTCTGGGAGGTTTCTATAAGTGAAGCACAGCGTTGTTCAGATTCTCGCAGCTGCCGTTTCAGGTCATCAAGTTGCTGTCGACCTCTAAGATCCTGTAATTCACGCTTTACTACACGTTGTATACGTTGCAAATCATGTTGAGGGATAATATCTCTAATTTTTTGATTAGTGGTCATTTGTCCCTCATTGGCGATTCCATCCTGATGCAGAACAATAAAGGGCAAATCCTGCTTGGCTTGCGCACAGATTTCATAGGCATCCGATAACGCTATATTTCCATCACCACATGCATAGAGCACAATATCAAAATCCGCATTACCCAACATATCAACAAGATCACGCTCCTTATCAACTCTTTTTGCATGAACTGCCAACCCCGCATTTCGCAAAGTACTAATACGCAACTCCGTATCATCTCGCGAGGGGTCAATAATCAGCAACTTGATTGGCGCACTGGCTGGCATGGGCGCAATATCTATATCAATGTTAGCTCTAGCATTTTGCAATTATATGGTATTTACAGCGATGGCATACCGCTTCTTTTTAAGAAAATTTACAGTTATTCACTCCACCTGCTGCACTTGTGTTTTCCTATGCATCATTGCCGCCCCTCAAATAAGCAGGAGATTGATAGAAAAGAGTTGCGTATTCAAAGCATTAGTTGTCTGCTCCATCTACTAACACAGATATAGCTGCGCATCACACAATGGAGCTGGCAATAGGATTTTAACTGTACTTTCAGGTTGGGCTATTTTGAATGGTAGGCAATTCGATATTGTGAAAATGATGTTGTGGTATTTAATAACTGCGTAAGACAGATACGAAGCTCATTGTTGCCACTGTTGATCCATAAAACATCACCTTCCTGATACGAGTGAGTTGGTACTATGAGGCTAAGTGGTATTTTTGCAAATTTTGACTCGGGTATTAATAGACTATTGTGAACACAAGGGACTCTCCCTTCATCATCCAGCCTGACTTCCACTGCAAAGGAATTTGGAGCTATCAGCTGTATACCCATCTGCAGTTGATTTTTTGAATCATTTTTTATCCATCGAGTGGTCGCAACACCAAAATGCTTGCCTATAGCCTGCGACTGGATACCGATTAATTCACCAGGCTTGATTTTTGGAGCATTGGCATCATCCCAATCAATACAGTAACCGCCAGCACTTTCATTTCTGGTTTTACACTCATATGCCTCAATCACTGTCTGATTATAATTTAAGGCCCAAGGCGACTGGACATTGTCTTCCAGCATAGTACCTTGAAATGATGAGTCAGAACTATTAGAAGCTGCGCTATCAGTCTCTACATCGAGGTCAAGCAATAGATTTGAGGAATCACTCCAATCACTTTCAGAATCGTCTGAATATACAGCGTTGCGGGGTATGTGGTGGTCTAACCAATCAATATTATCACGGTTGGGTATTACAGCATCATGCCGGGCATTGGCTTTTGCAAGATTATGAACATGCGGTATACCGACTGCAAGCTTAAGCGTATACCCTAGTGTCGTACGGGAAAATTTACGCTTGGGTCTGTCACTCAAATTCACGATGAGATGTTCAAGTATTGATCTGGACAACCTGACAGTATCTGCTGGCTTCTTTTTGGAGGTTCGAGGCTTAATTGCCATCAATAGCCCATTCAGATGACCTACCAATCTCTGAGTGTCCAATATACGACAGCGCTTACTTAGCTTTCTTTTCTCAAACGACAGATGATTAGGGGGGGCATCAGATGAGAGCCGGACAAGAAACCGCCCGCTATTACCGCCATTGATATCTGGAATGGTTAGTCTAACAAAATTTGTCCACTCCAATAACTGGCCATAAATAAACTGATTTTCACGTTGCCTAAGATAATAGGGTGCAGCCAATATATACAGCAATAATCGCTTATATAAATCCCCGATACAGTTACTCCCTACGGCAGTTTTACCGCGATCCCGAATTGGCAATCTATGCACGCTGTTTTTTGCTGCCAATGCATACAGGAAGTGAATCTCCTGCCAAACATGCTCAGGATACTGCTCATGTTCTAGGGTTGCTAAATACAATACCTCAGATAAGCAGGTCATTGCCCTGTGGATTGCAATAGCAACCAATCGCTTGCTGTTCTGGTCACGATGTGCAAAGGCTTCCAGAATAAAGATTTTATATGAGATTGCCAGCTCAGCATACAGCTCCTGGCTCAGCCTGATGGCTCTCCTGCTCTTTGCTGAAAGAGGGAATGCTGCATCAATATAGTGTTTCTCAAGATTTTGACTGATGTAGTGAATCGGCTGCCGGAAGAGATCAGCAACCCTGATGCGGGTTGGATTTGGAATAGCCTGCCGGTTAAAGTCAACCAGCGCATCCAAAACCTGTCGAGCGGTCTCCGAAATATTGGCCATGGGCAGATCGGATAACCATATCTGGGCTTTGTCCAGATCAGCCAGAAAAAAATCTTCCAGTGATTCAGTGCACTCTGGAACCCATAGTTTCGAAAGGCCACGTGGAATATGGCCTTTTTTGTTAATACCCACTGTTTGCAATGCGCTGGTCATAGCATGTATAGACAATAGCCGCCAAAACTCCGTTTAACATTACTGCCAATAAAACAACTCACCTCGAACAGGATATCGTGAGAGCAAGATGGAATATTACTACAATATCCCCATAATGATAAAGGCCTCTTCACATTATACTTTAGCAGTGGTATTTCAAGCGTAATAACTTTATCAGCCCCATATTAGACCCAAACTTTGCGTAACCTCTATTTTCACAAAGTTATAGGGATTTTCGATGCCTCACCCGATTTTTCATATACCAACTTTGGCACGAGATACCCGGGCAACCGCTGCAGCAGCAGCTGATAAAGAAGCCGCGCCTCTTTATGGCTAACATCAAAATGTGCCCCCCCCTGGACTGGATCCAGCAGATGCAGATAATAGGGGATCACCTGTGCATCAAATAGCGTTTCACACAGCTGAACCTGCGTCTCCAGATCATCGTTTACCCTTTTTAACAAGACCGACTGATTAAGCAAGGTCACCCCACTATTTCTAAGTTTTTGAAGCACTTGACCGACGAATGGCGTTAACTCTTTGGCATGATTGCAGTGAATGACAACGGTAGTATTAAGACGCGTTTGGCTCAATTCGCCTAAGATACGCTCTGTTATGCGCTGCGGCACAATAACCGGCATCCGGGTGTGAATCCGTAACCGGGTCAGGTGCGGGATAGCTTCCAGTGCCCGAAGCAGCTCAGCCAGTCGACTATCAGCAATCATCAAGGGATCACCGCCACTTAAAATGACCTCTTTGATGCTGGAATCACGCCTGAGATAATCAAGCGCTGATTGCCAGCGATCCAGATATGCAGACGACTCCTGATAGGGAAAATGCCTGCGAAAACAGTATCTGCAGTTGACCGCACAGGCTCCCGTGGTAATCAACAGCGCCCGCCCCTGGTATTTATGCAACACACTAGCAGTGGGGGCTGCAGCCAGATCACCCACGGGATCAAGAACAAACCCGGGGCGCAACTCAAGCTCGGCACCAACAGGCAAGACCTGCAGCAACAAGGGGTCTTGAGGATTTCCTTTCTCCATACGATCCACATACTCCCGCGGCACCCGAAGCCCAAACTGCAAGGCAGCTGCACGCGCAGCCGGGAGCAGTGATCTATCCAGCCCAAGATAGTCCATCAGCTCTTCAGGAGAGGTAAACGCAGTGGCAATAGCCTCATGCCAGGATGGCGTCTGACATAAATCTCCAGTTCGAGGTATTATGTGCGCCGAATTTTTGTTGTTTTGCGAGGATGACATGGCAAGCTATAGCACCAATGAGTTCAAGGGCGGCCTCAAGATTATGCTTGATGGCGATCCCTGCTCAATTATTGAAAATGAATTTGTAAAACCCGGTAAAGGCCAGGCATTTAACCGGGTCAAAATACGCAACCTGAAAAATGGACGTGTTATTGAGCGTACATTCAAGTCAGGCGAATCTGTCGAAGCCGCTGATGTTATTGAGACCAATTACCAGTATCTCTACAACGATGGCGAATTCTGGCATTTTATGGATCCTGATACCTACGAACAGGTCAGCGCCGATGCCGCAGCAGTAGGCGAATCAGACAAATGGCTCAAAGATCAGGATATATGCACCATCACCCTATGGAACGGAACGCCAATTATCGTTGAGGTACCCAACTTTGTCATCCTCACTGTCACTGATACAGACCCTGGACTGAAAGGCGACACCTCAGGCGGTGGCGGAAAACCGGCAACATTGGAGACAGGTGCGGTGGTTCGGGTGCCACTCTTCGTGCAGATTGGCGAAGCCCTCAAAGTAGACACCCGTACTGGCGAATATGTCTCCAGAGCCGGAAAATAGACGATAAACCACAAGCAGCAAGCACATGACTGAGGAACCGGATGACCATCACTCAAGCTGGCAACCCAGCGCCAGTTTAGAGATGATTCGCTCCCGGGCACAACTCCTGGCCAAGATCAGGGCCTATTTTGAACAGGCCGGAGTGCTTGAAGTCGAGACACCTGTCTGCTCATTTCATGCCACCACCGACCCCGCTATAGAGAGTTTTCAGCTTACCTATAGCGGGCCTGGTTTTCCTGCTCCCCAGCCACTCTACCTTCAGACCTCTCCCTAATTCCCGATGAAACGCCTACTGGCTGCAGGCAGCGGGGCCATCTATCAAATCTGCAAGGCTTTTAGAAATGGCGAATCAGGGCGTCGGCACAACCCGGAATTTACCCTGCTTGAATGGTATCGCCCGGATTTCAATCACCACCAATTAATGGAAGATGTGGCAACGCTGGTTAACAGCGTACTACCCAAGCCAAGAGCGGTTGAGTACCTGAGCTATGGCGAGATCTTCATACGCCATCTCAACATTGACCCGCATCATGCAACCGCCTTACAACTACAACAGTGCGCCAAACAGCACCACATTACAGATGCAGAGAGGCTTGATCTACCCTCAAAAGATGGCTGGCTGGATCTGCTACTCACTCACTGCATTGAGCCACAGCTCGGACAAAACCACCTCAGCTTTGTATATGACTACCCTGCAAGCCAGGCCTCATTGGCGAAGATACGCACCGGCTCCCCACCCCTGGCCGAGCGGTTTGAACTCTATCTGGAGGGCATGGAACTGGCCAATGGCTTTTATGAGTTGACCGATGCGGATGAGCAACAGCAGAGATTCAGCCAAAATCTTGAACAACGATGCCTACAGGGACAACCCATTGTACCCATGGATAAAAACCTGTTGGCTGCCATCAATGCCGGGCTGCCGGATTGCGCAGGTGTAGCGCTGGGGGTTGATCGACTGCTCATGCAGACAACCAATACAACAGAGATTGACAACGTCCTCTCCTTTCCCATCAAACGCGCATAAGATACCGTTTATCCGAGATATTTGACAGATTATCCCCAAACAACAGCACGCCCACACAAAATTTGATAGATTCACCCCATAATGAAAAGAACAGATGGATTTACCCTCATTGAACTCCTGGTCACACTGGTCATGGTTGCCATTATCATGGCTGTCGGCATACCAGGGCTGAGCAGCCTGATGGCAAACAACCAGGCTACAGCACACTCCAACGATCTGATCACTGCCATATCATTTGCCCGAAGCGAATCAGTAAAGCGTGGAACTCGTGTATCAATCTGTGCAAAAAGCGCTGCGGAAGAAGACAACTACACCTGTGGAGGAAAAGACGATACATGGTCGAATGGGTGGTTTGCCTTTCTTGATCCTAACGGAAACGCCGCCACCGGCTACACACCACCAGCAAGCAACCTGCAGCGCTCATGGTCAGCCCCATCTGGAAACTATGCCACAAAAGGCCCAGTTTCAATTAGCTTTAACAGCTCTGGATCAATCCAGGCAAATAAAGATAAAACATTCACCATAAAATATAGCCACTGCAGCGGCCATCAAAACCGCAAAATTATCCTTAAAACCACAGGGCGCACCTCAATATCAAAAGAGGAGTGCACATGAACAGTGGCATACCACACACCCTTCACCACCCTAACCATCATCAGGCAGGCTTCACCCTGCTGGAAGTGCTCATTACAGCTGTCATCCTATCAGTAGGGCTCCTTGGCCTGGCCGGACTCCAGTTTAATGCACTACGCAGCAACCAAAGCGCAGCCCAATCCACAATTGCTGTACTAAGGGTTATTGACGCCGCAGATAGACTGCGTGGAAATACACAGGGTGTAGTAGATGGCAATTACGACCTTCTTACAGGTAGCAGCGATGACCCTGGGTGCATTCAGAAAGGCTGTAGAAGCGCTCAGCTTGCACAATATGACGATTGGTCATGGAACGATCAGAATGCAAATGCACTACCCGATGGACAAGGTGTTATCTGCCTCGACAGTACACCGAATGACGGAACCTCCACAGCAGAAAATAAATGTGATGGTCAAGCTACAAATGGCATGAAAATTTTTGTCGCAAAAATCTGGTGGGATGACGACCACAATTCTGAAACAGCACTTCGACGCCATACCATGAGCATCACGCCATGAAACCATTGCAGACCAACCAGAGGCAGAAAGGGTTGACGCTTGTTGAGCTGATGGTCGCCATGATCCTTAGCCTGCTACTGATAGCCGGTGCATCCTCCATGTTCTTAGGCAGCAAAAAGACATTTAAGGTACAAGAGGAATCAGCCAGAATTCAGGAAAATATACGGTATGTTGTTAGCCGTATGATCAGGGACATCTCGCCTGCCGGTTTTTATGGCTGCGCACCTTCGGCTCAGGATGGTAAAAGTCAAATCCACAGCACAGTTACAAGCGAGGACGGTCTCTACGATTTTAGTCATGCCATTACGGGGGCAGAGGGTGGCAATACACCAGACAGTCTCACCGTACGCTTTGCACTACCAGAGTCCAGCCTGCCCATTACCGCCCCCATGACACCGCAAGATACTACTGTACAGGTTGACAGCACACATCCTGCTTATAGCCAATTCGAAGCAGGTGACATCATTACCGTCAGTGACTGCAGTCTAATAGCCGCCTTCATGGTTACCAATAAGCCGGGGGACAATGGACACCTGGAGCACCGATCTGGGGTATCTATAAAGGGTGTAACCAACAGCAAGGCAGAAACAACACATTACTTTGGTGGAAAGTCCTACTCCTCTGCCATGGCCATAAAAATGGATGCTGTAACCTATGATCTTGGCAAAACCACAAGCGGTGATGCAGAAGATGAAACAACCATTAGTTCACTCTATGCAAAACGGCTTGGCGGTCTCCGCCAAGAGATCCTGTCAGGTGTCGAAGACTTTCAGGTCAGCTACGGCATTGATGACACAGATCCACCTGATGGCGCATCAGATCGTTACATCTCCTGGGATACCATTGCTGAGAAAGAGAAAAACCGCATTGCCAGCCTCCGCATCACTTTAACTATTAATTCTGGCAAGCCCATTCCAGGAGCAACCGGTATTAGTCAGGATTCCAAAGAAGATATTGAATTTGTTGTAAAGCTACGCAATCGGCTTGCTGACTTATGAATAACAACTCAACAGATCCAGCACATCTGCCAACTCCAATAGATTATCGCAACCAACGTGGAGCAGTATTGGTTGTCGCCATGCTTTTATTGCTGGTAATGACCCTGCTTGGCGTATCCGGCGTGGAAAACTCACTACTGGAAGAGCGCATGTCAGGAAACTTCCATGAATCCTACACCGCCATGCAATCAGCTGAAACGGCTTTGCGTGTTGCAGAACAGTGGCTCACCACTGAAGTAACTGCAAAGACTGTCCAGTTTGTGCCATCAAAGGGTGACGCAAGCTATAATGTAGCAAAGGATTGGTTTGGCCCAAACTCATTACATCAAGGGCTGTACTCTACACAGGCGGCACCCGGCATTTCCACCCCCTGTCAGGGAAAAACACCACACGAATGCACCTTCATTGCCACTGACACAGCTCATTGGTGCTCTGCCCCCTGCGAAAAACTGCCTAAAGGGTATATGGCGCTTGGTACCGGGGAATTACCCGCTCTTGATAAGGACCAGGTAGATCAACAACCTCGTTTTATTATTGAGTATCTTGGCCGCGGTTTAGGGCCTTCTCCCAGCATTGTCATGGGAGAATCATCTGCCGGAGCCGACACCCGAATGTATGCTTTTAGAATAACCGCAATTGGCTGGGGCAGAGAGGAAACAACCCGCTATGTACTGCAAAGCCACTTCCAATTACAACTTTGACATTCAGAATATAATCTAAAGAGTAAAAAATATGGGCATTCTGAATACCTTGTTTGCAAAATCAAAAACTGCTCCCCGGCTATTCATTACCATTGCAGGAGCAACACTGCTATTGGCGCCTCTTTCATTACATTCAGCACCATCCCAAAAACCGCTCTTCCTGCAGCAACGTGTAAAGCCCAACATCATGCTGCTGCTGGATAATTCCGCCTCAATGTTTAAAGAGGTCATACATTATAAAACCGGGGACTGCCCATATAACATTAGCTGCTACCTGGATTTTACCCCGGATTATATAGATTTTCATGGCCACAAAGTGATTGATAAAGCCAAACACTTAAGGCTCTGTCCATGCTACAACACCCTAATGTTCGACCCATCAAAGACCTATACACCATGGAGAGGGGAAGACAAAGATGGCCAACCGTATCAAGATGCAAAGGTAGATAAAGCACATGCAAACCCCTACCTCGCAAGCAGCACACCCTGCGCCGCAGGAACTGGTGATCATTCTATAAACACCGGTACTGGGGTGTGCGATCTTACAGCAGATATGGGGCCAGATGGCAATGGGGCATATTACTACCCATGGGTTGACGATAACAGCAACCAAAAGTATGACAAGGGTGAGTGTAAAATCGGTGACAGTGATAGGGTCTGGGTTAGCCAGATGTCAGCCGAACAGCAGCAGAACTTTGCCAACTGGTTCAGCTACTATCGCAAAAGGGATTACGTCATGAAACGCGCACTATCCGAGATCATATCTGAATCTCAGGAACGCGTTGGTATGGCTGTTCTTAATGTGATTACTTATAACCGTGATGGCACACGCGCAGACGATCAGCTTGGTGTTGAAGTTGCAAACATGGATGTCGCAGAAAATAAAAACCAATTATTACATAATCTATTTCAGGTCAGACCATACGGTAGCACATTTCTGCGAAAGACATTAGATAATGTCGGACGCTATTTTGAGACCGGCAATGAGATTGGAGAGGGTCTTTTTGGTTTCACACCAACCTATGGATCACCCATATTGAGCGCAGAGGATGGCGGTGAATGCCAGCAAAATTTTGTGATCGCACTCTCTGACGGACACTGGAATGGCCCCTCCCCAGAAGTTGGCAATGCGGATAAACATAATGGAGATAGTGACAACCCGTATGATGGACAATCCTATGCTGATGACCATGCAGATACCCTGGCAGATGTTGCCATGTATTACTACAAGAGAGATCTATCACCACTTCCCAATAAAGTCCCGGCACCGGCCATATTCCCTGGCGAAAGCAAAGATGATAATCCTGCACAACACCTGGTTACATATACCGTTGCTTTTGGCTTAAGTGGCCACATTCCTATTATCGACTCAACCCCCTGCTATCCAGGCAACCGTGAAGATTCAGTTGAAGCGCAGAGGTGGCCAGAAATCTGCACAAACCCCGATACAGACCAAGGCAGCGGGTGGCCAGAGCCTATAAAAAACAAAGACACTATCGATGATATGCTGCATGCCGCATGGAATGGTCGCGGGCAATTTTTAAGCGCTACCAATCCGCAAGCACTCATAACCAAACTGCAAGCCGCCATATCTGATATTGCCGTCCGCACAGAGGCCACACCGGCTGCTGCTGCTGTCACTGTCAACTCAACAAATATGCGATCCGGTGGATACATCTATCAGGCAGGATTTGATTCAAAGAGTTGGTCTGGCCAACTTTCCGCCTACAGACTCACTGGAAACCAGTTGGATGACAAACCCGAATGGGAAGCACATAAACTGCTTTTAGAACGAGCAGATCCCAGGGTAATGATCACATACAATGGAACCGCTGGTGTACCCTTTAAATTCCCTGATGACTACCAAAACCTGAATAATCAGAGTGACCTGAACCTAGATCAAGTAAGGGATCTACTCACCAAAGCTCCGCATGATATTGACACCAGCGATGAAGCTGAAATTTTAGACAACGAACTCTTTGGACAGGCATTGGTGGCATATCTACGCGGAAAAAGCTCCAGCAGCGAGGGTAATGCCAGCAGCTACAATTTTCGCTCACGCCACGGCAACCTGCTTACCGACATCATCCACTCAGCACCCGTCTATGTTGGAGGCCCTAATCCTGCCAATTATCCTGACTCCATAGAGACAACCTCCTACCGCCAGTGGGCAAATACAACAGGCGAAGATGATGAGGGCGATACATTCTACGTAAGTCAGCGCCCACCAATGATCTACGTAGGTACAAATGGCGGAGGCCTGCATGGCTTTAACGCCAATACTGGTGAAGAGGTTTTTGTCTATATCCCGAAATCACTCTTTTCAGATGCTGCGGAGGCTGGCTTGCACTGGCTTGCTGACCCAAGCTATGACCACCATTATTATGCAGATCAAACGCCAGCGGTTGGTAATGTTTTTATTGATGGTCAATGGAAAACCCTCCTTGTAAGTGGATTACGCGGAGGCGGCAAGGCACTGTTTGCACTCGACATCACTAATCCAAATGCCCTCGCTCACCAAGCTGCCGCAGCAAAAAAGTACTCTGGGAGTTTACTGATGACAACCTTGGGTACACATTTGGTCAACCTACATTAGCAAAACTAAACAATGGGAAGTGGGCCGCAATTTTCGGCAACGGATATGATAATGCCCCAGATGGCGATGGCAAAGCCAGACTGTTTATTGTTAATTTATCGAATGGATCGCTTATTACATCAATAGACACAGGCAGTGGCTCTATTAAACATAAAGACTGCGCTGATGCGGCAAGCCAATGCAATGGACTATCCACACCAGCAGTTGTCGATCTGGATGGCGATGGCATAGCGGACAGGGCTTATGCTGGCGATCTGGCCGGTAATCTTTGGGTATTTGACCTATCCAGTACAATCTCAACAAAATGGAGTAAAAGCCTGTTATTTAAAGCCGAACACGGTTTAGATTCACCACAGCCCATCACCACTCGCCCTGCTGTCACTGTCCACCCACACCAGAGGGGATTGACCACAAAACCTAACACCATGGTATTGTTTGGAACGGGCCAATATATAAATAAAGAGGATATTGATAATACAATCACTCAAAGTTTTTATGGCATCTGGGACAATGGCCATACCGTTGCCGATGGTCGAGTCAATCTTGTGGAGCAGAAAATCAAAACCAGCACCACCATCATTAACAATATCTCATACAAAGTACGCACAATGAGTAACAACCCTGTTAATTATTCAGCAGAGCAGCGTGGATGGTATGTTGATTTCAATACATCGAAAGAGCGCATTATCGTTAACCCTATCCTTTTTGGTCAGCTTGTACTCTTTACAACAACGATACCTGACCAAAATCTCTGTGGCGTTACTGGTGGGAGCTGGCTTATGGTTTTAGATTCAAACACTGGCGGCGAACCTAAGTTTGCTGCACTTGATATCAGCAATGATGGCGTATTATCTGGCTCAGATATGGTCGAAGGCCATAACGTATCAGGGCTTAGATCAGGAGACCTCTATTGGCAACCCAGCATCATTCAAACCGGCTCTGGAAATTCAGGCACCATACTCCTGCCCAAAGATAACGAATCAAATACCAGCGGAACAGATGGCAAAGACACCCTTGATCAAATCAACATTCAGGGCGCACTCTCTTCAGAAGCACGCTCATCCTGGTCACACTTTAATTTTCAATAACGCCACAGCTTATTGATGCTTTCTCACATATAAAAAATGAACATGGACAAACAACACCATAAATCAACCTATATGGCATGCCTTTTAATCGCACTTCTTATGACGGCCACTCAGTCATACGCAGGAAATGCGATACATAATTTGGCACATCAGACAGATGCATTACAAGCAGACAGCGAGCTTACGCCAAGATCTCTGGCCGGTAAGTTTTTTGGCTATGATCAAAAAACAAGAGAGATATGGGTCAATGATTTTGTATATATGCTAAGTGCAGACTACAGCGTTATCGGCTCATCAACAAAGCTTGGGCTGCTTTCAGCAATCAAACACCAGGAGGTCGTAGAATTTGAAACGGCACCTAATCCAAAATACCCATCGATCCCTTATATCGTAGAGATTCGTCGAAAATAAAAACAGTGATAAATAGAGTACTGCACAACGGATTTACTCTGCTTGAGCTCATGATAGCAGTTGTTATTCTCTCTATCCTGGCAACAATAGCCTATCCATCATATATGGGGCAGGTTCGTAAAACACGGCGCGTTGATGGAAAAAGCGCCGTACTCGAAGTGGCTATGGCTGAATAGCGGTACTATACAAAGAATAAAACCTATACCAAAAACCTAAAAGAACTATCCATTAATTCCGCCCTAAAGGATAAAAAATCAAAAGAGGGCTATTATACCCTCACCCTAACCGCCAATAAGACAACCTTTACCATCAAAGCAACCGCTGCCGGGGCACAAGCAGATGATACTGGTTGCCAAACAATGTCTATTAATCAAATAGGCGAGAAAACATCAACAGGCGGATCATCCGCCTGCTGGTAGCCAACACCGCAAGTCAGCCTCTAATATTACCAATACCCTCTCCCATACAAAGTTTGGCATCGGGTTCCATTACAGCGCCCCACTCAACGGCATCTTTCCCAAACAGCAGCACAACCGTCGACCCCATATTGAATCGGCCAATCTCTGCGCCCCGCTCAAATACAATAGGCTCAGAGCTGCCACCTTCATAACTCCAGCTTCTTATGCTTCGAGACAACGGGGCAACAGTCCCGGCCCAAACCGTATCAATACTTGCCACAAAAATAGCGCCCACCATAATAACCGCCATTGGCCCTGCATCGGTCTCAAACAGGTTGACCACACGCTCATTGCGGCTGAACAGCCGTGGCACGGTTCTGGTGGTCGATGGACTCACACTGAACAAACGTCCAGGCACATGCAGCATCTTGGTTAACCGCCCGGCAAGCGGGATATGAATACGGTGATAATCCCGCGGCGAGAGATAGATGGTGGCAAAACTGCCATCCTCAAATGCCTCTACTAACGAGCTATCCCCTCCCACCAACTCTTCCAGTGAATAATCCCTGCCTTTGGCCTGAAAAATACGTCCGTCAACAATCTGGCCAGACTGGCTGAGCGCACCATCAACAGGACTCAGTACAGCATTGGTTTCAACGGCCAAAGGACGCGCATCAGGACGAAGCGGGCGGGTAAAGAATGCATTGAAACAGCGATAAGCCGCAAGATCAGGCTCTGCTGCAATGGTCATATCAATGTTGTAGAGCCTGATTGCCTGGCGAATCAATATGTTTTTAAAAGGACGCCATTCACAACGGGTAATCCAATACATCACCTGAGATAACAGGTGATGCGGCAATAGATAAAGCAGCAGCGCAAACAGCTTATCCATCAGGTTTGTATCAGAGTTATGCTCCATCACTATTTCTCAATCGGTGTCTCTTCTCTATTGCCCCAATCAGACCAGGAGCCAGGATAGCTTTTCACCTGCGTATACCCTAAAGACTTAAGCGCAATATAGGTGAGTGATGAGCGATGGTTTGTCTGGCAATAGGTGATGACCTCTTTATCGGGTGTGACGCCACGATCAGTCAGCGCCTGCTTCAGCTCACTGCTGGCTTTAAAACGCTGGTTATTGAGCGGGTCCATAATATCCTGCCAGTCCCAGTGTTTTGCACCCGGAATATGACCGCCACGACTGGACATCATCTGGCGCCCAATATATTCATCCCTGCTGCGCGCATCAATCAGCACGACATCACCATCATCCAAATGCTGCAGGATATAATCCGCCTCAGCAATCGGTTGAGCCGAATAGTGACTGACGAAAGTAGCTGGCATGGCTTCCACAACCCCCGCATCCAGCGGGTGGCCATCATTCGCCCAGGCATAAAGCCCACCATTTAGCATCGACATCCGTTGATGCCCCATAATCTCCAGCGTCCACAGCAGACGTGCCGCCTTGCCACCGCCCTCATCATCATAGGCAACCACATGGGTATCGTTGCCAATACCTGTGGCGGAGAAGAGGCGTTCCAGATCAGCCGCCTCAGGCACCAGGCCTTGCACGGGCGGGTTGGCCGCAATAATCTGTCCGTATTCAATGTGGACAGCACCCGGAATATGGTATTGGTTATAGGTTGGCTGCTGACAGAGATCAACCACCAACAAACCATCCTGACCAAGCAACGGCGCCAACTCATTGCCTTCAATAATCAAAGGTAGATCAAGCACTGACATCTATCTGTTCTCCAATGTTTTTTGTACCGTTGTGAGGGCACTACAGCTTTTCAGTAAGGACTCCAGCGCACCCACGCAGAGCAAGATATTTTCCGGGCGGCTGCTATAGCCCATCAAGCCAATACGCCAGGCATTGCCTTTCAACGGCCCCAGGCCTGCGCCAATCTCCAGATTATAATATTTCAATAGATCAGCCCGTACCGCTGCATCGTTCAGCGCTTCAGGCACACGCACGGCATTCAACTGCGGAAGGCGCCGGTCTTTACGCACCAAAAACTCAATGCCCAGCCGCTCTAATCCTGCTCTCAACACAAGATGGTTATGCAGATGCCGATCCCAGGCGTTCTCCAATCCCTCCTCCCTGAGCATCACCAGTGCTTCATGCAGACCATACAATGCATTAACCGGCGCAGTGTGGTGATAGGCTCTTCGTTTGCCCTTACCCCAATAGGTCATAATAAGGTTTAGATCCATAAACCAACTCTGCACCTTGCTCTGGCGGTTTCTAACCTTATCCAAAGCGCGCTCACTAAAGGTAAGGGGAGAGAGTCCCGGTGCGCAATAGAGACACTTCTGGGAACCGGAATAGACCGCATCAAGCTCCCACTCATCCACCAAAACAGGCGATCCGCCCAGCGAGGTGACAGTATCAACCAGCGTTAAACAACCGTGCTGAATGGCCAGATCTGCCAGGGTCCTTGCATCAGATTCAACACCCGTGGAGGTCTCTGCATGCACAAACGCCAGAATCTTTGCATCAGGATTGGTGCTCAGTGCAGCCTCTACCTTTTCAGGGTCAACCGCTGAACCCCACTCATCCTCTACCATTATCGGTATGCCGCCGCAGCGCTCTACATTCTCCTTCATGCGGCCACCAAACAGACCATTCTGGCAGACCACGACCTTATCACCCGGCTCGACCAGATTGGCAAAACAGGCCTCCATACCCGCCGACCCCGGAGCAGACAGGGGAAAGGTCACGGCATTTTCTGTTTGGAAGGCGTATTGCAACAACACCTTGGTTTCATCCATCAGATCAATAAAGGCAGGATCCAGATGACCCATCGTCGGCTGTGCCATTGCCGCCAGCACGCGAGGATGAATATCTGATGGCCCAGGCCCCATCAACGTACGGGGGGTCGGGTTAAAGGGTTTGATTCGTGCGGCTTTGGCGTCTATAAAATTCATGGCATAAAATAAAAAGGCTTACCTTTGGCAGTGGTAAACCTTTAACTAAAACTGAGGGCAACCTTCACATCAAAATATAACAGGCTGGCACGTATACCTTATAAAGGTAATAATCACTCACACAGACCCGATAGCAGGCCCGGAGGGTGCTGAATATTACAGGATTTCACCAAACTTTACACATTTGTCAACCCACCCAGGTAGAAAAAAGAGATTACAGTGGATACTCAAAACACGCTTGACCACGAAGTACTACAGAGCCTCCGGGACGCACTGGAAGATGAGCTGAATGGCCTCATAGAGGTGTTTATCAGCAGACTTCCTGCGCTCATTGGTCAGATAAAAGAGGCTATAGCAGATGAAGACCTAACAGCATTGCATTTTTCTGCCCATTCACTCAAAGGGGCTTCTGGTAACTTTGGTGCCAAAGGATTGCATAATTTTTGTACCAAGCTGGAGGCATCGGCTGACGCCAAAGATTTGCAAGCCGCCGCTGAATTGTTTGATGCCATTGAAAAAGAGGCAAAAAAGGTTGAACAGGTATTGACAGAAGAGTGGTTGACGAGGTGACCAATCGCCAAGGATGACTTGTGGATACCGACACCTACTTTCGTCGTAGCGGGCAGTTGATATTGTCATAGTCATCGCCGAGTTTCTTCCAGGCATAATCCAGTGCAAATTTGATGCGGGGGAAGATGCGCTCCTCTCCCAGGCGCTCCATCAGGCCATCGTTGTATCTGAGCGTATCGACAATCTGCTTCTTTGAGCGGGCCATCAGCACCTCAATACCAGCATCATGCAATCTGTTGATCAGATGGTGCAGCGTCTCCTCACCCGTGGCATCAATTTGGGTAATCCCGCCGCCATCGATAATGATAAAACGCAGCTTGGGGTTGGCCGCCTCAACAGCCAGCACCTGATCTTCAAAAAAACCGGCATTGGCAAAATAGAGGGCACCGTCATAACGGATAATCGCAATTCGGTCACTGGTTGGCAGGTCATAGATCTGCATATCCCGCAAGGTACCGTCGCTGTAGCGTGACAGGATAGAAAAGCGTGGGCGCATGGTGCGGTAGAGAAATAGAATCAGAGAGAGTCCAACCCCCGCCATGATGCCGTAATCCAGATGTGGCGCTAGTAGCAGGGTCAGAACAAAGGTGACCAGCGCCACAATGCCATCATGACGCTGTACCTTCCAGATATGGAAAAAGGGATTTATCTTGATCAACCGAATCACGGCCATCACGATAACAACCGCCAGGGTAGCTTGGGGCAGATGGTATAGATGGGGTGTGAGCCATAACAGCGTAACAGCTACCGCGAGACCCGCAACGATGGAGGAGAAGCCGGTCACGGCACCTGCATTTATATTAATGGCTGAGCGTGAAAAAGAGCCGGAGACCGGATAACCGGAGAAGAGTCCAGAGGCGATATTGCCCAGCCCCTGGCCGATAAGCTCCTGATTGGCATTCAGGCGCTGTCGGGTGCGGGTGGCCATTGCCTTGGCAATGGATATCGCCTCCATAAAACCGACCAGCGCGATCACCACAGCAGATGAGAGTAGCTGCCCGATAATCTCCCAATCCAGTGTTGGAATAGAGAATTCAGGAAGCCCGGCCGGAATAGCACCCACAACTGCCCCTCCGGCCTCTGCAAAGCCTGTCAAAGCGGATATAGCTGTGGTAATTGATACTGCAACCAGTACCGAGGGGACTTTGGGCGCATATTTTATCAGGCTAAACATAATAACAAAGGCCAACAGGGCCATGGCCAGTGTCAGGCCGTGGGTCTGCGTCAGCGCTGCAACCAGTGTATTCCAGATGGTTTCGTAGTGCTGCTCTCCGTTCGCAACAGTGATCCCAAATATCTTACCCAGCTGGGAGCTGGCAATAATTAGCGCAACAGCATTGGTAAAACCCAGCACAACGGGGTGTGAGAGCAGATCAACCAGCACACCCAAACGCAACAGCCCCAGGCCCAATTGGAACAGCCCAATAAGCAGGGCAAGCAAAACAGCATAAGCAAGAAACCCATCACTGCCCACACTGGCCAGTGGCGCCAATGCCGTAGCTGTCATCAGCGAGACAACGGCAACCGGCCCCGTAGTCAACTGGTGTGAAGAGCCAAATAGCGCTGCAATGATAGGCGGCCATAAGGCCGCATAAAGCCCAAAATGAGGCGGCAGCCCGGCAAGCTGCGCATAGGCCATCGATTGGGGGGTAAGCACCAGGGCAACGGTAATCCCGGCAAAGATATCTGCACGAAGATGTGCACCCTGCCGCAACTCCCCCATCCAGGAGAGGAAGGGAAACAGACGATACCAAACGGGTTGCGTGGTGGCCTTCCGCATTTCAATTAGAGATCCAGAGTAAATCTTGTGTGTAATGAATAAAGGGACATTATCTTCAAATTATTGTATTCTCCGCGGTCGTTTATGTGACAGCGGATAGCTTGTTCGCCATTCTAATATGACAGACAGGTCTAGGTACACCCTTGGCTTATGCGAAAAAGGAATAAGACGTTGATGAAATTGCTCACACTCTGCCTCTTGGTATTCCCGGGTTTAAGCTTGGCTTCCGAAGGGGGGGCACTTGCCCTGAATCTCACCAGCCATTGGGTCGGTTATACCGCTCTTGGCCTCTTTGCATTCGCCTATCTCTTTGTCATGGCGGAAGAGTTTACCCACCTGCGCAAATCAAAGCCGGTAATTTTGGCGGCAGGCATTATCTGGGCACTGATCGCCATGGCGATCCAGGGGATGCCAGAGGTGCCCGCCCATGCCGCAGAGGTGGCAGTACGGCATAATCTATTGGAATATGCCGAGCTGATGCTGTTCCTGTTAGTGGCGATGACCTATATCAACGCCATGGAAGAGCGCCGGGTCTTTGATGCACTGCGCTCCTGGTTGGTACGCAAGGGATTTGGTTTCAGGCAACTGTTCTGGATTACCGGTATCCTCTCATTTTGCATCTCTCCCGTCGCAGACAACCTGACAACCGCCCTGTTGATGTGCGCAGTGGTGTTGGCAGTGGGCAGTTCAAATGCAAAGTTTGTCGGCATCGCCTGCATCAATATTGTGATTGCTGCCAATGCGGGTGGTGCCTTCAGCCCATTTGGCGATATCACCACGCTAATGGTCTGGCAAAAAGCCATTGATACCCCTCAGGGCGTAGTGGCATTTGGCACCTTCTTCTCTCTGTTTATTCCAGCAGTGGTCAACTGGCTGGTGCCAGCAGCAATTATGCACTTTGCGGTACCTGATGAGCGCCCAGAGGCATCTGATGAGACAGTGGAGATGTTGCGTGGTGCAAAACGAATTATTGCTTTTTTTCTGCTGACCATTATTACCGCAGTCTCCTTTCATAACTTCCTGCACCTGCCTCCTGTTATTGGCATGCTGACCTGCTTGGCGTATCTACAGATTTTTGGTTTTTTCCTGAAAAAAACAGTCCACAGATGCCATTCCACAAAATCTGATAATGCCGAGCATGATGGGCAGATGGGTAACATTATCGGCTTTGATGTCTTCTCCAAAGTGGCCCGTGCCGAGTGGGATACGCTGCTCTTCTTCTATGGTGTTGTGCTCTGTGTGGGTGGTTTGGGTTTTCTGGGCTATTTGAGCCTGGCCTCAGAGGTAATGTATCTGGATTGGGGTCCAACATCGGCCAACGTTACGGTGGGAATACTCTCTGCCATTGTTGATAATATCCCTGTGATGTTTGCCGTACTGAGCATGCAGCCTGATATGAGCATGGGGCAGTGGTTGCTGGTAACGCTGACTGCGGGTGTTGGCGGTAGTTTGCTCTCTATTGGTTCAGCAGCAGGTGTTGCACTAATGGGGCAGGCTCGCGGCCAGTACACCTTCTTTGGCCACCTAAAATGGACACCTGTTATTGCACTGGGTTATGGCGCCAGTATCATGGCTCATCTATGGCTCAATAGCGGTCTGTTTGAGTAGCCACTATTGGCAAAAAGGGCCGCATCCATTGCGGCCCTTTTTATTAGTGACTCAGAAATTTCCGACTCAAGCAGACCTAATACTCTGCTCTATCTTATCGCCAATCACATCAAGTATTGACTTGCGAATACCCTCTGCATCCAGGCCACACTGCTGCAGCTGTTCCGCTGCTTGTCCATGTTCAATATAGTGATCAGGCAACCCAAGGTTGATGATGTGAATTACTTTATGAGCCTGAGCCAGCAGTTCGTTTACTGCTGAGCCTGCACCGCCTTGAACCATATTCTCTTCAACAGTCACCAGCAGTTCATACTGCTCAGCCAGCTGCAGGATAAGCGCTTCATCCAGTGGCTTTACAAAGCGCATATTGGCAACAGTGAGATCCAGCTCTTCACCTACCTTCAGTGCAGGAGCCAGCATACTGCCAAATGCAAGTATCGCCACACGGCTGCCTTGACGGCACAATTCACCTTTTCCGAGAGGGATGATTGAGCAGGGTTCTTCAACGGCAACACCAGGGCCTCTGCCGCGTGGGTAGCGCACCATAGTTGGCCCTTCATACTCGTAAGCTGTTTGTAGCATCTGGTGACACTCATTTTCATCAGATGGCGCCAGGATAACCATGTTGGGCAGGGTGCGGACATAGCTTAGATCAAAGCTGCCCGCATGTGTGGCGCCATCCTGACCGACTAGCCCGGCGCGGTCGACAGCCAGGGTGACATCCAGGTTTTGCAGGGAGATATCATGTGCCAATTGGTCATATCCACGTTGCAGAAAGGTGGAGTAGATTGCAACGACGGGTTTCAGACCCTCGCAGGCCATGCCCGCAGCGAAGGTCATGGCATGTTGTTCGGCGATGCCAACATCAAAAAAACGCTCCGGGAACTGCTGTGAGAAGCTGACCATGCCGGAACCCTCACACATGGCCGGGGTAATGGCGACGAGCCGGTCATCCCTTTCCGCCGTTTTGCACAGCCAATCACCAAAAATCTGGGTATAGGTTGGGCCACCCTTTTTCTTCGCCATCTCTCCAGTGGAGGGGTTGAAGGGGGTAACACCATGGTAGACACAGGGATTATCCTCTGCAGGTTCGTAGCCCTGCCCTTTTTTTGTAACCACATGCAACAGGCGTGGGCCGCTCATGGCCTTCATATTGCGCAGGGTAGTGACCAGTGTGGGCAGATCATGACCATCAATTGGGCCAATGTAGTTGAAACCCAGCTCCTCAAACAGGGTGGAGGGCATCACCATGCCTTTCATGTGCTCTTCAGCACGCTCCATCAGCTCACTGATGCTGGGCATGTGTTTGAGGGCGTTCATACCCCCTTCACGTACCCGGGTGTAGAATTTCCCTGAGAGCAGGCGTGCCAGGTGGTTACTGAATGCCCCAACAGGGCGAGAGATGGACATCTCGTTGTCATTGAGAATGACCAACAGATCAAGATCCAGGGCACCGGCATGATTCATCGCCTCAAAGGCCATGCCACCACCCATGGCACCGTCACCGATAACGGCGATGACCTGCCGATTGTCACCTTTTTGTTTGGCGGCAGCCGCCATGCCCAATGCAGCACTGATAGAAGTACTTGAGTGGCCTGTGCCAAAGGCATCATGCACGCTTTCGCAGCGACGGGGGAAGCCTGATATCCCACCTTTTTGGCGCAGGGTATGCATCTGATCCCGTCGGCCGGTGAGGATTTTATGTGGATAGGCCTGGTGGCCTACGTCCCATACGAATCGGTCTTCCGGGGTATTGAAGACGTGATGCATGGCAATCGTCAAATCCACCACGCCCAGCCCGGCTGCCAAATGCCCACCTGTTCGGGATACCGTATCTACCAGGAACCGACGTAGTTCATCAGCAAGTTGCGCAAGCTGCGTTCCATCCAGCTGCTGTACATCAGCTGGCGAATTGACCTGTGCAAGCAGAGGGTAGTTTGCTAAAAGTGCAGCTGTATCGGTTTCGTTGGGGCAGGACATCAGAAAATCAGATCACATTTGGCCAGGCGAAACACCGCAGTTTACCTCATTTAAACCGCTTATGCGCTATCTAACGCAACAAGAATGGCTGAGCAAAGATGATTTTACCGCTATGTTTCTGGCTAACCTACCCTGGCATAGCGGATAAATTATCACTGAGCACAAAATCATGGAAGGCCTGAGCTGCGGGAGAGAGCCGTTTACCGCGAGGATAAACAATATGCCAGGTGCGCATGATGGGGAACTCCTCCACATCCAGTATCTGCAACCGGCCTGTCTCAACCTCAAGCTCAATGGTATGTTTGGAGACAACGGCCAACCCCATACCGGCACGAACAGCCTGTTTAATGGCGGTATTCTGGCTCATGGCCATGCCTGTCTTATAACGTATCTTTCTGTCTTGAAAAAAACGTTCCATTGCCAGGCGCGTACCAGAGCCAGGCTCACGGATAAGAAAGGTCTCTTTGGTCAGTCGTTGCAGTGGAATCTGATGCTCTTTAGTCAATGGATGGTCTGGCGGCGCAATAACGACAAGGGGGTTTTGCATAAAGGGGGTAGCTTCTAGATCCATCTTGGCTGGTGGCTGCCCCATAAGAATGATATCTCTTTCGTTGGCAACCAATCTTTTTTTAAGCGTTTCTCTATTGGTAACCTCCAATGTGAGATCAATATTGGGGTAGAGGTGACTGAAGGCAGCCAATAGGCGGGGGGCAAAGTAGTTGATCGTGCTGGCCACCGCAATATCAAGACGGCCACCGCTAAGCCCCTGCATAGCCTCCAGCACATCCTCCATCTCTTTGAGCTGCTGAAAAGTGGCCTGACTGTAGTGCTGCACCTCTCTGCCTGCCTGGGTGAGATGGATCTTTTTTCCAATCTGCTCAAACAGGGGCATACCAATATGCCCCTCCAGTTGTTTGACCTGGATGGAGACAGCAGGTTGACTGAGAAACAGCTCTTCAGCCGCACGCGTATAGCTTAAGTGCTTGGCTACAGAGGTAAATACTTTTAGCTGTCGGAGGGTAAATTTCACTTAGTCAGATCTATCCAATTCGATACATTAATGATTATATATCATAATTATTATTATATTTTAGTCTTATTTATATCAGCGTTTCGTTATATTACTCCCCGTGAACACAAATGACTGATTTTTCTCTTTGCAGAACAGATCAGGTATTTGAAGTTTCCCCCGCATGAAGTAATCCTCCTTATTTACTTCAGCTTTTTGGGACTCCATCCTCCGGAGTCCCTTTTTTTTGCCCTGAGTTTTGGCTTTTAGCAAGTAATATAGTCACTGTCCACATATTCCTGATGCCTTTTGCTGCTTCATTTCTGCATGCGGGATCGATAAAAAACCCGCACCATAGTGGCGCGGGTTTTTAGGGTTACAACATGAAATCAGGACTATTTATTCATTGGAAAGCATGAAACGGCGGTTTACACCTTGCACTGGCCGTGCATTTTCACCAATGAGATCAACAAATTCAGCTGCCTGACTGGCTGCGACTTCAACAGCATCTTTCATTACATACCAGCTAACACTCTCTGTGCAGGGTGGCGTGGTTAAAGACCCCATGTAGTGGTAGTAGTTTTGGGCATTGGCAGGCAGCAGATCAGCCGCATTGACTGTGCCAGGATTCAGCGCAACCTTATTCAGCTCATGTGGCAAACGGCTCCACACCGGGGCAAGCGCATCGAGTGCCTTGCCCACATTCATCATGATGCCAACAACGGCCAGCTTGCCGTCCGCAGCTTTATGCACCAGATGAGCCTCCATCTTGGCATGTTTATCATTAATCATGTGCTCACTGGGACTGTGAAAATGAAACTGAAGCAGCTCGTATGTCTTGCCACCCACGCTCATTGTGTTTCCAGGGGCATAGTTCACCTGGATGGTGTGACCATTGTTAAGCACTTTAACAGGGGTAGGTTTGTAGGAAAACTTGATCTCTCCCACCTTGCTGGCCAAGGCCCTCTGAGCCTGAATGTTAATAGGAGACTGCTGGGCACCCGCGCCGCAGGTAGCATAAGCGGCCTTGAGTGACCCCCAATGCCCTGGACCAGCTTCGCCACTGTAGCCCCAATGAGCTTTGTGCTGGCCGTGATCACCAGCAAAAGAGGGAGCGGTCATAATGGCGGCCATTGCTACTCCAGCCACTGCAATTTGAAGTTTTATCATAGGTTCTCCTATTAAAGGTTCTTGTAGCTTAGGTCAGATTAATGGTGTGTAGATTGTCTATTGAGCCGGGTACCGTTCTATTATTCTGTCTTACTATTATTGGCTCAATTTGTAAAAGCTAACAAAAATAGTAAAGAATTACTAATTTGAATAGCAATCTGCTGTACTTTTTCTTACTAAGGTCAGGTTAACTGCTCCTAAAGAGGTATAGGTTCTGGTATACTCATCAGCTTTATAATATTCAGGTGATGTAATCTCTACATCATCCCCATCGTAATATCTCTCCACCTTCTATAGTTACAGAGACCAACCCCAACGGGTTGCGTTGGGTCTTCCATTCAGGAGTTTACATTAGTATGTCATTTGATTCGCTCGGCTTATCAGCCGAACTACGCCGTGCTGTGGCTGAGCAGGGCTATACCGAGCCAACGCCGGTTCAGCGCCAGGCTATCCCCACCATTCTTGAGGGAAAAGACGTTATGGCAGGTGCCCAGACGGGCACAGGAAAAACAGCCGGATTCACCTTGCCACTGTTACAACGCTTAAGCGAACGGCAGATAAATGGCCGACGCCCAGTGCGCGCGCTGGTCTTAACGCCAACACGCGAACTGGCTGCACAGGTAGGCGCCAGCATCAGCGACTACGGCACACACCTGCCTCTGCGCTCAGCCGTGATCTTCGGCGGAGTGAAGATCAACCCTCAAATCGAGAAACTGCGCCATGGCGTTGATATTCTGGTAGCCACACCAGGGCGGCTGCTGGATCACGTTGGGCAAAAGACCCTGGATCTCTCCAAGATTGAGATCCTGGTATTGGACGAAGCCGATCGCATGCTGGACATGGGATTTATTCGTGATATCCGAAAGATATTGGCACTGCTTCCAAAAGACCGCCAAAACCTGCTGTTCTCTGCAACATTCTCCAGTGACATCAAAAAACTGGCTGATAGCCTGCTGAACAAACCTGTGCTCATTGAAGTGGCAAGACGCAATGTAGCTGCCGACAGCGTTGATCAGATTGTCCATACGGTGGATCGCAAACGCAAGCGTGAGCTACTCTCATTTCTAATTGGTTCCCAGGACTGGAAGCAGGTTCTGGTGTTTACCCGCACCAAGCACGGCGCCAACAAGCTGGCCCAGCAGTTGGAACGCGATGGCCTGAGCGCAGCCGCCATTCATGGCAACAAGAGCCAGGGGGCACGCACACGCGCCGTGGCAAACTTCAAGCAGGGCGAAGTACGGATATTGGTAGCTACCGACATTGCCGCACGTGGGCTGGATATCGACCAACTGCCGCATGTAGTGAATTTTGAACTGCCCAATGTGCCTGAAGATTATGTCCATCGTATCGGTCGCACCGGCCGCGCTGGACATGAGGGAGAGGCCGTCTCATTGGTCTGCGTAGATGAACTCAAGTTATTACGGGATATTGAGCGACTGATCAAACGAGAGATACCAAAGATCGTGGTGCCTGGCTATGAGCCTGACCCTACCATTCAGGCTGAACCCATTGGCGGTAAGCGACAAGGGGGGAATCAGCGTCATGATAGAGGGCGGAGAGCTCAGGGAAACAACGCCAACACCTCTCATGCAAAGCGAAAACCCAGTCGGAAATCATCCGGAGCCAAAGGGGCATCAGCTGATGGCACGAGAGAAGGTACCGCCGCCCCACGCTCTGGAAGAAAACCGGGAAAACCACAAGCCACCTCTCATCAACGGCGCACCGCCTCCAGTCAAAGAGGCGAACGGCCATCACTATTGGGTGGAAAAAGATAACTTTTTCGCCTAAGAATAATTTCCACTACCGGGGTTTTTAGCTATAATGCCGGGTTTTGCTAAACAAGATGGTAAAGTCGTTGCAACACTGAGTATCGTACGGCTTCACCTGGCTTTGAGCTGCCACAAGCATCTGACTGATTTTATCATCCGAACCCTAGGCCACCGGCCTTGCGTCTGTTAGGTTGAAATGAGTGAGATCTGTGTGAATGGGGCTCATGCGCCCCAGTTAACCAGGCCACCCAAGAGCACTCAAGGATGGCTGCCAGATTTTTATTGCCTAACTTTTAGAGTACAACTATGACAGATCTATCTCACTACCGAAACATCGGCATCTTCGCTCACGTGGATGCAGGTAAAACCACCACCACCGAGCGAATCCTGAAGCTTACCGGTAAGATTCATAAGATTGGTGAAGTGCATGATGGCGCTGCCACCACCGACTTCATGGATCAGGAGCAGGAGCGCGGCATCACCATTCAGTCTGCTGCAACCTCTTGTGAGTGGAATGATCACCGCCTGAATATCATCGACACCCCAGGGCACGTTGACTTCACCATCGAAGTCTATCGCTCTCTTAAAGTGCTTGATGGCGGCGTTGGTGTATTCTGCGGCTCTGGTGGCGTTGAGCCTCAGTCAGAGACCAACTGGCGCTATGCCAACGAATCAGAAGTTGCCCGCATCATCTTCGTTAACAAGCTGGATCGTCTGGGTGCCGACTTCTACCGCGTTACCAAACAGGTTGAAGATGTGCTGGGCGCCAACCCACTGGTCATGACGCTGCCCATCGGCACTGAAGATGACTTCGTGGGTGTTGTTGATCTGCTCACCCGCAAGGCCTGGGTCTGGGATGACTCCGGTGACCCGCTGAAGTATGAGATTCAGGATGTACCCGCCGATATGGCTGACAACGTTGAGATCTGGCGCGAAAAGCTGATCGAAACCGCTGTTGAGCAGGACGATGACGCCATGGAGAAATATCTGGACGGCGAAGAGCCGGATATAGATACCCTCAAGGCCTGCATCCGCAAGGGCACCATCGCCCTGGACTTCTTCCCCACCTACTGTGGCTCCGCTTTCAAAAACAAAGGCGTACAGCTGGTACTGAACGCCGTTGTTGATTATCTGCCATCTCCAACCGAGGTCAAGCCCCAGCCTGAGGTTGATCCCGAAGGTAATCCGACAGGTGAATTTGCAGAGATTGATCCTGATAAGCCTCTACGTGCACTGGCCTTCAAGATTATGGATGACCGCTATGGCGCTCTGACCTTTATCCGCATCTACTCCGGCAAGCTAGGAAAGGGCACCACCGTACTCAACAGCTTTACCGGCAAGACAGAGCGTATCGGCCGTATTGTTGAGATGCATGCTGATGAGCGTATTGAGCTGGATTCAGCACAGGCTGGCGATATTGTTGCCGTACTGGGCATGAAGAACGTTCGAACCGGCCACACCCTGTGTGACCCCAAACACCCCGCAACCCTGGAACCCATGGTCTTTCCTGATCCTGTTATCTCTGTCGCCATCGCTCCAAAGGACAAGGGCGGTTCCGAGAAGATGGGCGTTGCACTCAACAAGATGACACAAGAGGATCCTTCATTCCGCGTTGAAACCGATGAAGAGAGTGGCGAAACCATCCTCAAAGGCATGGGCGAGCTGCACCTCGATATCAAGATTGACATCCTCAAACGCACCCACGGCGTTGAGGTAGAGGTGGGCAAACCACAAGTGGCCTACCGCGAAACCATCACCAAGCGCATTGAAGACAGCTACACCCACAAGAAGCAGTCCGGTGGTTCAGGTCAGTTTGGCAAGATCGACTACATCATTGAGCCAGGCGAAACCGGCAGCGGCTATGTATTTGAATCCGTAGTTACCGGTGGTAACGTGCCTAGAGAGTTCTGGCCTGCTGTAGAGAAAGGCTTCAGACTGAGCCTGGATCAAGGCGTACTGGCAGGCTTCCCCTGTCTTGACCTCAAGGTTACCCTGACAGACGGCTCCTACCACGCTGTTGACTCCTCCGCAATTGCATTTGAGATCGCAGCCAAGGGCGCCTACCGTCAATCCATCCCAAAGGCCGGCCCCCAGCTGATC
>JAJRZI010000008.1 GCA_024275295.1 Gammaproteobacteria bacterium
ACTCCTCTGGGGTCTCTTCAATATCTGCCCCTCCATCTATGATAATTCCGCTATTCATCGAGCGGTAGGTGGCGAACATGTAGGAAAGGAGAGCCTGCGCCTTTATGAGGCGGTAGCACGGGTTTCGGGTACCCGCTATGTACTGGACTCGTCGAAGAGTCCCCACCGTATGTACTCGATTGCAAAAGAGAACCCGCAGGATATGAAGAGCATACTCCTGTGCCGTGATTTTAAGGGTACGGTCTATTCCAAGATGAAGCGGGGTATCCCGATGTTTAAGGCTGCATTGCAGTGGAAATGGACGGTGCAGCAGATGGAGTATTACAGCCAGATATTGCCGGAACAAAATGTGCTCCGGGTGAGGTATGAAGATATTTGCGAACAGACAGAGCGGGAGATGCAGAGGATCTGTGGATTTCTGGAGCTGGAGTTTGAGAAGTCGGTGTTGAGACGCACGCTTGATGGTCTGCATCACCTCGGCGGAAGCCCGTCCAAATATGCCGGGAGGAGCGAGGCGATTGGGCTGGACCGATCCTATGAAAGGCATCTTTTGCCAAAGCAGCGATCCCGGCTCTACCGGCTGGTAAAAAATGAGGCCGATATCTGGGGCTATACTCCGTGAACGTCTCGTTCCCACGCTCCCGCGTGGGAATGCATACCGGAACGCAACAACCGTATGGGTTCCCACGGAGGACCGTGGGAACCAGAGAAGGGTTATTTTTTCAATATATGCCTTAGGTTTGTCAGTGCAAATAGAGAGGCATGTGTCTTTATCCCAAGAACCTTGAGACAGTATGCCCACATCGCAATATTGTGCAGCGCTTTTCCTGTTGCCGCGCCAATAACGATACCCAGAACCCCCAGCGTTCCTACCAGCAACAGGCTGATGCCGATGCCGAGCACACCTGCGCAGATCCCGATGAGCATCAACATGGTTTGACGGTCGGACATGGCCATGAGTACGCCGGGTGATCCCACCGCTACGCTTACTGTATGCCCGATAACCAGTACGGTCAGAAGCGTTGCACCCGTTGAGTAGGTCGATCCAAATACCAGGGCAAGTATCTCCCCGGAAGCCAGAAATATGATGATAGTGATCAGGATAGAGGGTAGGGCGGCAATGGCAGCAACGCTCTGCAATACCTTTTCGATACGGGCTTTATCCTGTATTGCAGAGAGCTGGGCAATGGTTGAGGGGATGATGCCATTGATGATGAACAGGGGCATCTCCACAAACTTTGCTAGCCGTGATGCCGCCCCGTAGACAGCAACATCTGCATGGCTGGTGATGGCTCCGGCGATCCAGATATAGGCCTCATTTATGCCAACCCCGGATAGGGCCAGAATGCTCAGCGGCGCACCTATCTTTATCGGTTCACTAAACAATATCCCGGATTCTACAGTGGTCTTGCGGTAGCTTTTTTGTACCAGATAGAGGGTGAGTGTAACCGTGGATGCTAATGCCCCAATAACGATGGCCAATACTTCACGGATATCGGTTTGCTCGGGTTGGAGCCACAGGTATCCCAGCGCCAGGGTGATGAATATGGCAGTGGATGCGCCGTCGACAAAAGCAGCAATCCCTATCCGATGAAATCCCCGCAGGATGAAGGCGAGGTAGCTCTGGATTGCGCGCAAGGCAAACCAGGCAGCGGTAAACCCTGTGAGTTCGCCAATCAGGCGGGAATGAAATAGCTGTTGTCCCAGTTGTGGGCCGATAAACCAAAGGTATAAAAGCCCTGTTATTAATGCGAAGCACGCCACCAGAATGGCTGTTCCCCTTATGACGGGGCGAATGCCACTGTTGGCGATGCTGTTAGTGGCAATGAGACGCATCACCGCCTGGTTCATGCCGCCAAGAATGACCAGTTCCCCGAATATCACTATGCTTGCAATCAGGTAGAAGGCACCAACTTCTGTCTCATTCAGTACTCGGGTAAGCAGGGCATTCCAGGCGAGGGTGCCCAGTGTAAACAGGATTTTACCGATAGTGACCCAGATGCCGCCGCGCATGAGTCGGTTGAACAGGGTTGATTTATCCACTCAGTAGTTTCCTGTAGACCTTATAGGTGGCCTGTGCGACATGATCCCAGTCATAGCGTGCCTTGAGTAGCTCGGTGTAGTCAGGGGTTTCCGCATGTTGCAGCTTCTGCTCGATTTTTCCCCTGAGTTCGGTGATGTTGGCAACGTAAAAGAAACTGCTGCTGTTTAATGGCACCTCAAGGTTGGCCGGTATGTCGCTGACCAGAACAGGCAGGTTATAGCTCATTGCCTCCAGCAGGGCGATGGGGAGTCCTTCATGATAGGAGGGCATGATAAACAGGCGGGCATGGGAGAATATCTGGGATAGTTTCCGGCCTTTGATGAAACCCGTCAGAATAATGCCTGCTGGGCTGGCGCTTTGCTTCAACTTCTGGCTGTAGGCTGTTTCGTGATCGGCATCTCCCACAAGAACCAGATGGCAGGCTGGCCTCTCCAGCCCTTGCCAGGCCTCGATGAGGTCATGGAAACCTTTCTCTTCGACGAACCGGCCGACTGCGATGGCGTACCTGCCTTTGGTGATTCCCAGTTCGTCAAGGTAATCACTGGATGTGTCCGGGGTAGGGGTGGGTACGCCATTGTAGATGAGATGGGTATCCCTGCGTCCATATTTGGATTCAAGAATGCCGGCGATTACGCGGGAAATTACGATGATCTCATTGGCGAACCGCGCCCCGGCAGCCTCCCCAAGTCGCAGTACCGTTTTTGCGGCTATCCCCCATTTCTGCCGGTCATAATCCGGGCCATGGTGAGTCAGCACTGTATGTAGTCCCAGCATCCGTGCAAAGGGCGTTAGCAGGGCAGGGCCTATGGCATGGATATGCAGAATATCCGCGCCGGAGAATCGGGCATAGAGTATCGCCAGAAAGGTGTGGATGATCGCCTCAATGGATTTTCTTTTTGGCGCATAGATGTGTTTCAGTGAAATATCACCATAGGTGGCCATGCGTTTGCTTTTGGCTACATAGGGTGTTCTGGTGATGACGGTGATGTCGCATCCCAGCTGGGCAAGCCTTGGGTACAGCTCCTGGCAATGGGTCTCAACACCGCCTTGAATATCGGGAATGCCTCGGGTTCCAACGACGACTACCTTCATGTTGCTATGCGGGCTTTTTTTCTGTTGTGGCTGGAGTGGACGTGTCGCCTGGTCTCTGTAGATTGCCCTGTCGTGGATCCTGGCCGACATCGAATTGTGGGATATTGTTGATATCTATAGCGCGGCCAAGCAGGCTTCTGATCTTGTTTTTGGCAACCCACAGGGCCGGATGCCTGATATATTTTTTCATGACCGGGGCGGCAGTGCCCACCATCCAGCAGTTTTTTGGACAGCGCCTCACCTGATTGCGTACCTTTTGTGCTTGATCGCTGAACCAGAGTTCCTCGAAGCTGGCAGCCTTGCGGATGTTGCCCATGCTCTCCTTCCAGTAGCGCTCCTCCAGACCGTTGCAGGGGTAGACCTCTCCGACAGGGTCGATAAAGAAATTGGTGGTGCCGGCTTCACAAGGCAGCATGCGTTTGCCGTTACGGATGTAGTTGATAAGCCCCAGGTTGAAGAACGCACGAAACCAGCTTTTGGGGTGGTTGTCTCTCATGAGGTGTTCAATCAGTTCGTGGAAGTTGTCGATGACCTCATCCTTGTTGGTGATGATATTGTCACCCTTGTGGAAGTAGTAGGCGTTATGGAAGGCTGCGGTGGCAAATTCCATCTCCAGGCTTTTGGACAGGTCATATAGTTGTAACATATCTGCTGAGTTTTTGTTGGAAACGGTGATGCCGAAGCCGATGTCTTTTATGCCCATCTCCTTTAGGGTGCGCAGGGTTTTCAGCCCCCGGTCGAATCCGCCAGTGCGTCCTCTGAGTTCATCATTCTTCTGCTCAAGCCCTTCAATACTGACCCGGATGCCGATGTTGGGGAATTTCTCTGCCAATGCAACAATACGCTCTACATGCCAGCCGGAGGTAGAGATAACAATCCGGGGAGCCTTGGAGAGGGCAACTTCTACGATCTCATCCAGATCCTGACGCAGGAAGGGTTCGCCCCCTGTGATGTTGATGAATTTCAGTGATGGCAGGATCTCCAACTCCTGTGGGGTGATCTCGCTCTCTTTGTCACTGGGGTTCTTCCAGATGTCGCACATCTTGCACTGCATCTGGCACCTGTAAGTGGTGATGATGGAGGCATCTGTAGGCATAAGTGATGGGTCATGGTTGGCCATGATGGTCACCTCAAGCTGGTGTAAACACGCATCAGGTTGTCGTAATGGATGTCTGCCGTATATCGGGATGCGACCTTTTTGGCGCCACTTATGCCCATCTCTCTGCGCTGTGCCGGGGCTCTCCATAGCCTGAGCATTTTATCCGCCAACGCATCTGCATCTCCTGTTTCAAAGGTTAATCCGTCTTGCTCCTCTTCAATCAGCTCTGGTATGCCGCCGGAGCGTGAACCGATAACCGGGGTGCCAACCGCCAGGGATTCCAGGATCGACATGGGGCAGTTCTCATACCATTCGGAGGGCAGGATGGTGAAGCTGGCGCCTGCCAGCAGGTCAACCAATGTCTGACCGGATTTATAACCGATGAATGAGAGATGCTTCAGCCCTAAGGCATTGGTCTGCCTCTGTAGTTTCTCTTCCGTGGGGCCGGTACCGGCGATGACGATAGGGATATCCCGGGTGATGGCGCAGGCATCCAGCAGGGTAGCCAGCCCCTTTTCGTCGGACAACCGGCCAAAGTAGAGTCCATAGCCTTCGTCCCGGTCAGTGTATTGGAATTTTTCCGTGTCAATAAAATTGGGGATGAGAGTGATCTGCTCCGGGGGGAAGCCAAATTCGATCATCTTCTGACGGTAAAATTCACTTACAGCAATATATCGGTCTACGTTTTTGTAATACCCCATCAGATGATGAAGATACATCTCCAGCATGTTAATCATGCTCTTGAAGCGGGAGTTTTTAGTGCAGCTGTTGAGTACGCAGTTGTAGAATTTATGCCCTTTGCAATCCTCACAGATGTGGCCATTGGTATACATGAGATAGCTGGGGCAGATGGGCTTGAAATCATGCAGGGTTAGCACCCGTGGTATGCCGGCCTTTCTCAGGGGGGCAAAGACAGAGGGCGAGATCTGGTGCTGAAAGATATGAAAATGGGCAATATCAATCTTGTAATCCAGGAGTAACTGTTCTATTTTTTTTCTGGCCTCGACTGAATATATGATGCGTCCTGCCGCAGCAATCTTCTCTTTTAGACCTGCATTGTCATAATCCACGTTACTGACAAAATATTTGGCATATTCTGAGGGAAGGTTGCGTCTGTCTTGCATCGAGAAGGGGATAACCTGATGATCATGCGCCTTCAGGAGATCCATTTCACCAAAATAGACGGCTTCGCTGCCGCCTTTTCTCCAGAAAAACTTGTTGATCAATAACAGGTTCATGATGTTGTTAAAGAATGTGTCCTTGCCTTGCTGTTCAATATTGTGAAAGTAAACGAGCTCGCTGCTCAATTCAAGATGTATAATCCTGGAAAGAGCAGCTCGACAGGTGGGCTGAAAATGCATGATGCCACTGTTGCCAGGTTGATATCAGATTATTTGGTGCGAGAATAGCAGCTTACCATGCTGAATCTTGGGTATGGAAGATTGGATTCAGCGCATATTTAATAATCAGATTGATCTGTTTGACAGTTATAAAAAAATGATCGGGAACTGAAAAATGGCGAAAACATTGGTCTGGCGGGAAACATCTTTGCGGTGGCTATTGCTTGCCGTATTGATGGTGATGCTTGCTTTTATATTCCGGGATGGTCTGGTTGAACTGGAACATCTGTGGGCCAAAAAAGAGGAGTACAGCCACGCCTATTTGCTGCCCATAATCTCACTCTTTCTGGTATGGCAAAAGAGTGATGAGTTGCGCCAGTTACCGCTCAAAGGGGCATGGCTTGGCGTTTCCATTGTAGTCATCGGTATATTACTTGGTTTTGCAGGGTCGCTGAGCACCATATTTCTTGTTGTTCACTATTCCATTCTGATTACCTTGGCCGGGATAGTATTGGCCTATCTGGGCAGGCGAGGGCTGATGCTGCTTTGGGCGCCCCTGTTACTGCTCTTTTTTACCATTCCACTGCCTCCGTTTCTATACAATGCCGTATCAGTGAAGCTTCAGCTGATCTCTTCTGAACTGGGTGTGGCGACGATAAGGCTGTTTGGCATCAGTGTCTTTTTGGAAGGCAATGTGATCGACCTTGGCAGTTATAAACTTCAGGTTGTGGAGGCCTGTAATGGTCTGCGATACCTGTTTCCATTGATGAGTATCGCCTTTATCATGGCCTATTTTTTCCAGGTTGCTCTCTGGAAAAGAGTGCTGGTCTTTCTTGCCAGTATTCCGCTCACTATCATTATGAACAGTATTCGAATTGGCGTTATAGGTGTCATGGTCGAGTACTGGGGCACAGATATGGCGGAAGGGTTTCTGCATGATTTTGAAGGCTGGCTCTTCTTTATGGTCTGCATGGTGATGCTTATCGGGATCATGTGGCTGGTTTACAAGATAGGTTCCGAGCAACGCTCTTTCCAACAGGTGTTTGGTATTGATTACCCCCAGCCGCCGCCAAAGAGTGCGCTGGTAAAATTCAGAACAGTACCTGCAACTTTTTATGGGTTGTTGCTGGTGCTGGGCATGGCCTCGGTTATCACGCCCGTCCTTGAGGGGCGGCAGGATGCCGTGGTCAATCGGAAAAGCCTGGATGAATTTCCAGTTGATATGGGTTCATGGCATGGGCGGCGTGAGCGAATAAAAGATATCTATCTGGCTGAGCTGGATCTTACCGATTACGTGATCGCAGATTATGTTGATGCGCACCGCAGAACGGTCAACTTTTATGTGGCTTACTATGCCTCGCAACGGGCGGGTGAATCGGCCCACTCTCCACAATCATGTCTGCCTGGCGGCGGCTGGAAGATCAACAAAATCACACAGCAGAAACTTGATAATGTTTTACCTGGAGGCGTGCCGTTAAATGTCAATCGGGTTCAAATACAGATGGGTGAATCAAGAATATTGGTCTACTACTGGTTCCAGCAGCGTGGTCGGGTAATTACCAATGAATATATGGTGAAGTGGTATCTGTTGCTGGATGGCTTGCGAAGAAACAGAACCGATGGTGCATTGGTGCGTTTGACAACTGTGATTGGCCCGGATGAAGAGTGGGGCGATGGGGATGGAAGACTCGTTGATTTTATGCGTGATATGACTCCTGTGCTGAGTGACTATGTACCAGATTGATGGTTTAAAAAGCATATCTCATCTGAAACGTTATCGGATTCGTTGGTAGATAAATGCAGGCGTTATTTATTCTTGTAACAGCAATGACGATCAGTATGGTGGTGCTGCCGCTGATGGTGCGTTTAGCACCCTATATCGGCATGATGGATCAGCCCGATGCGCGCAAGGTACATCGCGTCCCCATAGCCAGAGTGGGCGGAGTGGGTATTGTGCTTGGGTCATTGGCGCCCCTGTTAATATGGACGCCAATGAGTGACCTGCTGTATGCCTATGTGATTGGCAGTGTCGTGCTGTTTGGGTTTGGTGCGCTGGATGACCGGCAAGAGCTTGGGCACTATGTAAAATTCATTGGGCAGTTTATTGCTGTTGGCGTCGTGGTGTTTTATGGCGGCCTTTCAATTGAGCGGATACCCTTTGTCGCACCTGAATCTTTTCCGCCGTCAATTGCCGTGCCCTTCACCTTCTTTGCCATGGTTGGAATGATTAATGCCATTAACCATTCTGACGGTCTGGATGGCCTGGCGGGCGGAGAATCGCTGTTAAGCCTGTTGGGCATTGCGTTTATTGCCCACCAGACAGGCGCCAGTATCAATCCGGTGGTGATGATCGCCTGTGCTGTGATGGGAGGCGTCATCGGGTTTCTTCGCTACAATACTCATCCGGCAAAGGTTTTTATGGGCGATAGCGGCAGCCAGTTTTTGGGGTTTACCCTGGCATTTCTTGCCATCGTCCTTACTCAGCGGATTAACACGGTGTTGAGTCCAGCATTGCCTGCACTGCTGCTTGGTCTCCCTGTTATAGACATCCTTGCGGTACTCTTTCTGCGTGCAAAAGGGGGTATGAATCTGTTTAGTGCGACGCGAAATCATATTCATCATCGTCTGCTTGATAGGGGCTTTAGTCATCAGGCATCGGTGGTTGCAATCTATTCCACTCAAGCATTTTTTGTATTGAGTGCTTTGGCACTGATCTACGAAGCAGACTGGATCATTCTGATGCTGTACGGCCTGGTTTGCGGGGCTATTTTTGCATTGTTGACATGGGCAGAGCAGAGCGGCTGGCAACGTCGACCCAGAGAAGAGCTGATTCCTTCTTCCCTCAATTATGCAGATCAGAAAACCGGGTGGCTCACAAGGATTGGAGCATGCCAGCTTTTATTGCTCCGGGTGCTCATTCCGCTGCTGTTGATCTATGTCTCTGTGGCGATACCTTCAGTATCACATGATTTCGCCATTATATCGGCGATACTGGCTGTCGCGTTGGCTTCGGATCTGTTGTTTGGGCGCGCCGGGCGATCCTTTATTCAGCAAGGGAGCGTCTTTATATGTGCCATATTCATGGTGTATCTGAGCACCCTTCACCTCTCCAATACAAGTATTGAGGTTGTGATCTATGCGTTTTTAGCCGGGAGTATTGCCGTTACGCTGAAACTTGCAAAGGGATTGGAATTCAAAACGACCTCGGCAGATTATCTGACCCTCTTTATCATTCTTTTGGTGGGTTTCTTCCAGGACATCCATTTCCTTGGTGTTAACTTGGCTGAGGTTGCGCTGAAGTCGGTTATTGTATTGTATGGATGTGAGTTGATCAGTAATCAAAACAGGGAGTGGAAAAGTGTACTTAATATTGCTGTTCTGTGTGCATTTGGGATACTGGCATTGAGATGGGCCTTGTAGTAGTTTTTCTAGGCAATAGGTGTCAAATTTATTGACACCTGAGTTGGCAGATATAATTTATGATGCATGGTAGACAAGTAGCTGATTGTTAATGGATTGTAACTTTTTGTGGTAATTAAATTCACTGGATCAATAGTTGTAGGGATAAGAAGGCTGTAAAATACAACAGATTTTTTTACACTGTTACCGCTCTCTGTATTGTATGAGTTGATAACAAATTGAAATATAAGCCAATTATTTATTGGTGCATTTTGTGCTTAAATCGCTATCTAAATGCTTTATGATAAAGGGCAAAACTAAATTCAAGAGTAAGAACCAATAAGGCAAGAGGTAAGTCTGATGCTTTGTAAAAGAATAATGCTTGCAGCTGTACTGGGTGTTTCAATGAGTTCGGCTAGCGCGGCTGTTGACTATTTTCCGGCTGTTCCAGTTGCTGAGCTGGAGGCATTTTTTGGAACGGCGCCTGGGGCCATCTCTGCAATCACTCCTCCTCCCTATTATGACCCGGCGGTAGAGGGGTCAGGTATCAAGGACTCTTTTGGTTTTGCAGTAGGGGATGTCATCTCATTTGACTATAATTTTATGACAGATGAGTTGTCACCAGATCTTGCTGATGATTACGCGTTTGTGAGCATAGGTGGTCATGTCGCACTGCTGGATCATGTGCTGGGTAGCCCGGCATCTGTTTCATATCCTTATGAACTGGAAACCGGCTATCTAAGCTTTTCCTTAGAGGTACTGGAAACCGGCACATTGGATTTTGGTATAGGCATTGTTGATGCTTATGATGGTATGGTTGATTCGGCACTGCTGATTGATAATATTAAAGTGATGCGCGGGGCCAGTGAGGTATACAGGAACGGATTTGAGGATTTTGATCCACTGGGTGCGGGCATAGGCGACGTGGCTATCGGGTCAGACTTTTTTGATATGATGCCAACAGAGGGGAGTTATCAGGCATTGATTTCTACAGCAGCGGTACCTTTACCTCCAGCTGTTTGGCTGCTCTTTTCAGGTATCGCCGCATTGATGGGGTTAAGCCGCCACCAGCACCGTGGTAGTTGAGCAAGATATACTCACTTAATAAACACATATAACCAATCTCTAAAGGCAACTCTTTTTCTCCCCATTAATGGGGAAAAGGGAGTTGTCTTTTTTTATACCAAAAATAAAAAATACCATAATATGGGGCAGCTGCCACTTCGCAATGTGTACTCAACACAGTTAAAATGCTGCCATAAACTGGTGGATTTGATTTTTTATGCAGTGCCAATATAAGTATAAACCCAATAAACGGTTGAAAGGATGGAAAGAGATGCAGAAACAAAAGAGAGGCGTACTGACCCTTATATTCTTAGGGGTGCTGGTTCTGCTCACTGCCTGTGGTGGTGCTGAGGATCGGGTAGCAGAGCATTTCAAACGAGGCATGCAGCTCTTTGAAAAAGGTAACTATGTAAAGGCGCGATTGGAATTCAAAAATGTATTGCAGATCGATCCCAAGTCAGTTGAGTCGCACTATATGCTGGGTCAGATGTATGACAAAGAGCGTGATTGGCAAAACGCATTCATTGCATACTCCAAGGCCGTTAAGGTTGATCCCAATCATGCTAAATCCCAGCTTAGGCTGGGACAGTTCTATCTGTTGGGTGGTGATACAGAAAAGGCGCAAGAGGCAGCCAATGTAGTGATAAAAAGTGATCCCAATAATATTGAAGGCATGGTGTTGCTGGCAGCTATTGATAAGCGATCAGGCCATTTGGATGATGCCATCCATCAGGCTGAAGCAGCACTTAAACTGGAACCCGCCAATGTCAGTGCTGTACTTCTATTAGCAAGCGCGCATGAAGAGGGTGGCCGCACCCAACAGGCTATTGCACTACTGGAGGAGGCTATTAAACAGCAGCAGGATAGTACATCACTCTATCTTGCTTTAGGTCGGCTTTATGCAAAATCAGGGCAGGTCGATAATGCCGTCGGCATGCTGAAGAGGGTGATTGAGCTAAAACCGGAAAACACCGCTTTTTTACGTCAATTGGCCATTTTTCAGATTCAGAACGGAAAACTAGATGAAGCTGAGAAGCTGCTGGAAGATAGCGTACAGAGATTCCCTGACGATCTGAAACTCAAACTGGCGCTACTGGAGTTTCAAGCCAGGGCGCATGGCCTTGAGACAGCAGAAAAGACCATACAAACCTATGTTGATGTCGATCCAAAGAATTATGAACTGAAATTTATTCAGGCGGATCTATTTAAAGCAGCCAAGCATGTTGAAGAGGCAGAAAAGATCTATCGGGATATTATTGAAAAAAACCAATTGGAACCCTATGGACTCAAAGCCAGAAATCAATTGGCTGCCATGCTGCTATTTCGTAATCAACGGGATGGAGCAAAAGTATTGGTAGAGGAGGTTCTTGAGCAAAACCCACGCGATGCGGATGCACTTTTGGTTAGGGCAGGCATTGCTGTAACCGCTAATGATGCAGATGGTGCTATTACCGATCTGCGTGTGATCCTGCGGGATGCCCCTGATAACTTGCGGGCGTTGCGCCTGCTGGCCCGCGCGCATGCCATGAAGGGTGAGGTTGAACTGGCCATTGAGACTCTGGAAAAGGGAATAACCATCAATCAGAAAGATGCGGCGCTCTATATAGCGCTATCCCAGCTGCAGGCTAAAAAAGGTGATGTGGATTCAGCAGTGGTCTCTTTGAAGGCGGTGCTGAAAATGAAGACTGATCATTTCGATGCATTGAAAGGATTGGTAACACTTTATATCCAGCAAAAGCAGTGGGCTACTGCCATGGATTATGCGAAGCAGCTACAGGCGGCTCGCCCTGACAGTCATGTTGGTTACTATGGCCAGGGTGTGATTGAGCAGGCAGATAAAAAAATTGCCGCGAGTATCAAATCCTTCGAAGAGGCCTTGAAGCGATCACCTGATTCATTTGAGGTTATCTCAGCCATGGCAAAAAGTCTTGTTGCCAATAAACAAACGGCACAAGCGCAACGTCGGGTTGAGCAGGCTTTGAAACAACAGCCAGAGAGTGCGGCGTTGTATAATCTGCTCTCCAGTGTACTGCTTGTTCAAAAACAGCCGGGTGCAGCGCAAGATGCGTTGCGTAAAGCGATTGAGCTGGCCCCCACCGCTGCATCCTTCTACCGGAACCTGGCCACTGTATATCTTTTACGTGGCAACTCTGATGAGGCAATACAAACGTATAAACAGGGATTAAAACAAACGGAGAACAATGCATCCCTATGGCTTCTGTTGGCCCAGACTTACCAGAAAATAGGTCGTGCTAATGAGGCTATTGCTGAATATGAAGCACTTTTGCGGAAACATCCTGACAGTGAACTGGTGACCAACAATCTGGCAATGTTGTTGGCATCAGATGAGGCCACTAAAGTGAATTTGGATAAGGCCCTCGAATTGGCAAAACGTTTTGAACACTCAGATAATCCCCTGTTCCTAGATACATTAGGCTGGATATACTATCAACGTGGAGAATTTGAGCTGGCCAGCATAGTATTAAAGCGTGCCGTTGAGAAAAAGCCTGTAGTGCCCATTATTAACTACCACTTGGGCATGAGCTACTTTAAGGAAGGTCAAAGTTCAGAGGCAAAAGTACGTTTAAGTCAGGCAGTCAAATCCGGTACAAAGGCGCAATGGGTTGATGAAGCCCAGGCGATCCTAAAACGATTATAAATAATAGGGTTTTTTAGCTGTGTAATCCAATCGGTTATGGTGTAGGTTTCTTAAAGAGATTTATTTACCGGGCTGAACAGCTGTATTCAGCCCGTTTTTTTATCTGCTTTGCACATTTGTGCTTGTAGATTGAGTTATATCAGACTACTTTTAATCAGGACACAATTAACAACAATAATAAGAAGGTTGATAATTATATATTAGCATCGGGGAAGGTCTATTTTGTTTTTATTGGGTTGTTGCCGTACCAGACATTTTTTCACCACAGATAGCACACCACTTTATATGGAATTGAAGTATTGTGTTTTAGGCTGTCTTGGTGCCATCGCCCTGTTTATCTTGAATCCCGGTTCCGTTCAAGCTGATACAGGAGATTGCAACACCCCGGTTGCCCATCTCGTTTCAGTTGAAGGTGTTATCGAATCACGCCCGCCTGGGGATGGTGCCTGGCAACAATTAACACTTAATGCTTCAATCTGTACCGGTGACATTATCCGCACCGGGCCAAACAGCCGAGGCGGCGTGTTGGTAGAGGGGAGCGATACCATGCTCCGCCTGGATCAGACCACTACCTTTCAGATCGTTACCCAGCCGCAGGAAAAAGAGCGCACCCTGATTGACCTCTTCTCTGGCATCATGCACTTTATCAGCCGCGTCCGGCATAGCCTTGAAGTGCGAACCCCGTATGTCAATGCTGCCATTGAAGGCACCGAATTTACTGTTATGGTTGAATCGGAGCAGACTTCAATCGTCCTGGTTGAAGGTACAGTTCTGGCCAGTAATGGTGTGGGTAGTCTGCGGATGGAGGGTGAACAGACCAGCACAGCCAAAAAGGGCCAGGCCCCACACTTTACCAGCCGAATACAACCGGAAGATGCAGTGCAGTGGGCACTGCATTATCAACCTATTCTGCATGGCTTGATTGGCTCGGCACAGGTTGCTGCGCAAGATCCACTTGAGCCAACCTTTAGCCATGTACTGGCCGCTCTGCGGCGGAATGACACGGCGAGCGCCTTTGCCAGCCTGAAGTATATCCCGCCAACTGGCCGCACCCCTCGATTCTATAACTATCGTGCAGCCCTGTTGCTGATGGTGGGGCGCGTCGAAGAGGCCCAGCGCGAGCTAAAGCAATCTTTGCGGCTGCGGGCAGACAACAGTAGCGCACTCTCTTTACAAGCCATGATCGCGGTAGCCCAAAACAGAAAGGTGCAGGCCTTGGTCTTGGCCAATCGTGCCGTTGTTGCAGACCCAAAGAGTGCTGTTCCACTTATTGCACTCTCCTATGCCCGGCAGGCCCGGTTTGACTTGCAAGGAGCGCTGGCCAGTATCGACCAGGCTGTTGCGCTGGAACCTGACAACCCCTACGCTTATGCCCGTCAGTCAGAGTTGCGGCTCTCCTATGGCGATCTGGAAAGTGCTGAGGCGGCAGCACAAAAGGCTGTTGCACTGGATCCTGAAATTGAGCTGACCCAAACCGTGCTGGGCTTTGCCCGCTTGACTCAACTCGATCTGGAGCAGGCCAAGGCAGACTTCTCAAAGGCTATTGCCCTTAGCTCATCCAGCCCAATGCCGCATTTGGGATTGGGGCTGACGCTGATCCGTCAGGGCAAACTGGAAGCGGGACGCCGGGAGCTGGAGATTGCCACCGCGCTTGATCCCGGCAACGCCCTGGTGCGCAGCTACATGGGCAAGGCCTATTATGAAGAGCATCGTGACAAGCTTGCTGCCACCCAATACAAGCTGGCCAAGGCACGTGATCCTCAAGACCCTACCCCCTGGTACTATCATGCGCTACTGCAGCAGCAACAGGGTCGGTTGGTTGAGGCCCTGCACAATCTACAGACCTCTGCTGAACTCAATGACAACCGTGTTGTTTATCGCTCCCAGCTATTGCTGGATCAGGATCAGGCCGCTCGCAGTGCCGGGCTGGGTCAGATCTACCGGGATCTGAATTTTGAACTACTGGCCCTGGCAGCAGGCTGGAAATCACTGAATGTAGACCCCGCAGACCATTCGGGCCACCGTCTGCTGGCTGATGCCTATACCCATCTGCCACGTCATGAGGTGGCCAGGGTGAGTGAACTGTTGCAGTCCCAGTTGTTGCAGCCTGTGAACAGTACCCCTATCCAGCCGCTCATGGCAGAGTCTGCACGCCATATCCCCGATGGTATGGGGCTATCTGAGCCGGCATTTAATGAATATACCTCTCTATTTAACCGGGATGGTGTACAAGCCCAAGTCAGCGCCGTGCTTGGAAATAATGGGCAGATGGGTGAGGAGATCCTGTTCTCAGGAGTGGAGAGCAATATCTCCTTCAGTTTTGGTCAGTACCACTATGAGACCGATGGCTGGCGTGATAACAATGATCAGGATCAGGATCTGTTCCTGGGTTTCGTGCAGGTTAACCTGTCACCCGATACCAGCGTCCAGCTTGAGGTGCGCAACTCAAGCAAAGAGAGTGGTGATCTGATGATGTATTTTTATGAATCACAATACAGCACCAGCAAACGGCGGCAGGAGGAGCTGGATGCGGTACGGCTGGGTCTGCACCACAGGTTTAATCCGGGATCTGAGCTGATTGCCTCGGTGATCCATGGAAATATGAGGATTATACCGAGCAGTCAGCTGGCATCGCATATACTAATGCCGATAGTGATCGGGATCACTGGAGTGCGGAGCTGCGTCAGCTTCTGGACTATGGGGCCTTCCGGTTTACCGGGGGTGTTGGATATAGTGAGAAGGATGCCAAAGGCAATGTTGCTTTGACGCTGGAGCCGTTTCCCGGTTTTTTCATTGTTCCCCCTGGTTATCCGATTGAGAGGAGATACACGGATCGCCAGAGAAATGCCTATCTCTACTCCTGGATTGATCTTACTAAAACCCTGACGCTCAACCTTGGACTGAGCTATGATGATTATGACTCAACGGAATACGGTGGGTATTAACGTCATCGTGTTAACCCAAAGCTGGGTTTGACGTGGCGGCCTTGGCCGAATACCACCATCCGTGCTGCGGCCTTTCGTACCCTCTACCGTGACCTGTTGACCAAACAGACCATAGAACCCACTGAGGTAGCTGGCTTCAACCAGTTTTTTGATGCAGCACCTGGGGAGCGTGTTAATCATCGCGGGGTTGCTCTGGATCACCGTTTCTCCAGCAACCTCTCTGGTGGATTTGAGTTCACCTATCTGAACCGCATAACACCTGCTCGAAATATAACTGCCCACTCATGGTATGAATATAAAAGAGATGAAGAGCTGGGGCGGGCCTATCTCTACGGGACGCTGGATCGGCGTCTGGCGGTCGGGGTGGAGTATGCCTATGAGCGGTTTCATATTGATAATGGCAGGATTGACACCACCCACCGTTTCCCTCTGAGTGTTTCCTATTTTCATCCTTCAGGCTTTGGCGTGGCTGTGCGGCCCACCTATGTGCGGCAATATGGCGAATTCCTGGGAGGGGCCGGGAATGGAAGTCAAGACTTCTGGAATGTTGACCTCTCTCTCGATTTTCGTTTTCCGAACCGCCAGGGGCAGATCTCTTTAGAGGTGCGCAACTTGCTTGATGAGGCGTTTGGTTATGAGGATAAAGATCCGAATCTGCCGCTATTTGTCGGTAAGCGTATGGCCTTTATGCGTATTTCACTGAGTTTTTAGTTGATCTTTTACCGGTTCAGATGGATCTTGCCGGGTGGATATAGGGAGTGGATGCATTGTATTGACAGATAATATGTAACGTAGCTAAATAAATTGGAGAAGAGTAATGGCAAAGCCGGAAAAAGTGAGAATCACGCTTGATGACAAGAACGAGATTGAGACGGTTGAGGTGCTATTAGGTGGAAACTGGGTGGCAACGCAGCCATCAGAGTGCTGTGATACCGGAGAGCGGCCGGGTGACAAGGTTATACGTGTTGGGGCTATAGCAGAACCAAACTCCTGTACCCAGGATCCCCGTTGTCTGACTACCTCTGACTGGTGCACGCTCTATATTGATGGTTGCCTGCAATATCGTTGTTAGGCGTCTGGTGGTGGGATGGGCCTCTCCTCTCTTAATCAATGGTTTAATAAAAACTGCCATCCCCGCAACTTTCAGGATTAACTGACTATGGACTCCCACGGAAGGCTGCGGGAGTCAGCCTGAAAGCGTGGATCAGAGTGCCTGCCGGGTAATATCCACAAAGAGCTTGATCTTCTGGCCTGGTTGCAGATATTTACTGGGCAGGGTGTTCCATTTTTTAAGGTCTGTTACCGAGACATTAAAACGTGTGGCAATGCGTGACAGTGAGTCGCCTTTGCGTACCCGGTAATGTAGAGAGTTACGCTTTTTTGTAGGGCCGGCATCCATAGTGGGGAGGCGTGTTGCCATAGCAAGTGTTGTCCTGGCTCTGTTTTGAGCGCTCTTCTTTTTTACCCAGATAACCAGTTTTTGCCCAGGGCGGAGAAGATCCCGAGGCGCCATGCCATTCCATTTTGCCAATCTGCGATGGTTGACCTTAAAGCTGCGGGAGATGTCCCACAGGTTATCTCCTGAGCGTACGGTGTAGCTGATTTTTGTCCCTTTTCTGGTGCTGTTCTGGATTCGGCTTTTGCGCTGTTGGGCGCTAAAAGCGTAGTGGTCCAGGCGTTTGGTTGAGATGGGGATTAGCAGATGCCTGCCTGCCCGAATGCGTGTGCCACGGATTTTGTTAACCTGCTGTAGCAGCGCCACAGTGGTGCTGTGTTTGTGGGCAATGGCGCCCAGGTTGTCGCCATTCCTGATTTTATAGCGTTTCCAGCGTAGACGCTTGCTGTCATCCAGCGCCGCCAACTTCTGTTTGAATATATCCACCTTGTCGATGGGCAACTGCAATCGATGCGGCCCCTGAGGGTCGGTAGCCCAGCGGTTGAATCCGGGGTTGAGGTGATAGAGGTCCTGAATAGTGATCTCTGCCATCTCTGCGGCCAGTGCAAGATCCAACTGTGAACCGATCTTAACGCTGGCAAAGTAGGGTTGATTTGGGAGCGGGCTAAAGTGAATGCCCAGCCTGTCTGATTGAGAGAGTAGCCGGGCAAAAGCCAAAAGGCGCGGCACATAGCTTTTGGTCTCTCGTGGCAGGCTCAGTGACCAGAAATCGGTCGCCTTGCCGCGTTGTCTGTTCTTTTTAATGGCGCGTGAAACGGTGCCTGCGCCAGAGTTATAGGAGGCCAGCGCCAATTCCCAGTCACCGTCAAAGCGATTGGCAAGGGATTGCAGGTAGTCCAGCGCCGCCTTGGTGGCAGAGACGACATCCCGTCGACCGTCGTACCACCAATTCTGCTTTAGACCATAGAGTCTGCCGGTGGATGGAATAAACTGCCATAAACCTGCTGCCCGGCCAGGTGAATAGGCAAAGGGTTGGAAGGCGCTCTCTACGACGGGTAGTAGCGCCAGCTCGCTGGGCATGTTTCTCTTCTCAACCTCCTCCAGAATGAAATGGAGGTAGGGCTGTGCTCGGGTCTGGATGCGTTTCACATAATCTGCATGTGAGATGAACCATTTGAGTTCATGGTCAATGCGTGAATTATTGGGGATAGAGAGCTTGAAGCCGGCAAGTGTTCGCTCCCAAAGGTCGAGAGCTGATGCTGCTTGCTCAACTGGTGGTGATGGCTCTGAGTTCGATGGCTCAATAGCCACGGTTCCAGTTGTCTCTTCCGACTCTTCGGTAGAGAAGTCTGGAGCGGGTTCCAGCACCGGTTCGGTAGATTCTATGAAAACATGATCTGCAGTAGCAAGAGGAGCGGTTGCTTCCACTGTATCTGGGGTTGCCTGGGTGGCTTCTGGTTCACCCTGCTGTGGAGCTGAAGTGTCTGGAATGAAGCTTGGGAAATTTGTGAAAAGTGAGGTGGATGGTTGCTCTTTTTGTGGCAACCCCTGGCAGCCTGTCAGGGCTATAGTGATAGCGGCGACCAGAGCCAGGCTTTTGCTAAACAGGTGGGCTGCAGACATCGGATCTCCAAAATTGTTTTTATACTACTTGAGCTACATTCACAGGTTGTGTCGACCCTACCCCTGTGAGCTGAAGTGGAATCGGTGAAATTCCTCCAATTATATGGATGTCGTCACATTTTTTCCAGCTGACGCTGCTTTTTGAAGAGGGTATGCTCTCTCACAGCTATGAGAAAATATACTGCAGATATGGCTCAACCCGGTTTTCACCAGCAATTACGGGAGTGGTTGCAACAATCCCCCGGACAGGTGCTACTGGAGCAGGAGCAGCGATCTCTTGAGCAGATGTTCCCGGAGTTGTTTGGTTATCACCTTGTACAATTGGGAGGAGGAGGCTTTGATTTTGATCTCTCTTCGGTCAGCCATTTTAGATCTCATGTTGTGCTGGATATTTCAGCACAGGCCCCGCCATTGGCCTCTTTTGTGCGGGCAGATCCCCTGAAATTACCCATATTGTCTGATGCTATTGATGCGGTCCTGATGCCGCATACGCTGGATTTTTCTGTAGATCCGCATCAGGTCTTACGTGAAGTGGAGCGGATTTTGATACCTGAGGGACGTGTGGTGATTCTCGGTTTTAATCCTCTAAGCCTCTGGGGTACCTGGCGTTTAATCAATAGGTCATCAGGGAGTATTCCCTGGCAAAGCCAGTTTTTGGGGCTGCGACGTATCAATGACTGGCTTACACTGTTGGGATTTGATGTGGAAGCGATCCGGCATCTGATGTTTCGGCCACCACTCCGGGGGCAGAAGATGATGGCTCAGCTGGAGTGTCTGGAAGGAATAGGGCAGCGGTTTTGGCCGCTGCTCTCCTCTGTTTATATTGTGCAGGCTGTTAAACGTGTATCAACAATGACAATGGTTGGGCCACTCTGGAAGAGAAAAGCCAGCCTGCTGGGTGGGCGTATTGTAGAACCAACAACGAGACAATCGAATGGGTAAAAGAGTAGAAATCTATACAGACGGTGCCTGCAAGGGAAACCCAGGGCCTGGGGGCTGGGGTGCGTTATTGCGCTATAACGATACAGAGAAACATCTGTACGGTGGTGAGGCGGATACCACCAATAACCGCATGGAGCTGTCGGCGGTTATCTTTGCATTGAAAGAGCTGAAACAGCGCTGTGAAGTGCTTATTACCACCGATTCGCAATATGTGAAAAATGGCATTACCCAATGGATCGTCAACTGGAAACGCAAGGGTTGGATGACGGCAAGCAGAAAGCCGGTTAAGAACAAAGACCTCTGGCAGTTGCTGGACGCTGAAGTGGCAAAACACCGTGTAGAGTGGGCCTGGGTCAGAGGTCACAGCGGGCACCCGGAGAATGAGTTGGCTGATGAGTTGGCCAATCGGGGAATTGAAGAGATAGGTCGGTCTTAGAGAGATTATCCACCCATGCGCCAGATAGTATTAGATACAGAAACAACCGGTTTGGAGCCAAAGCAGGGGCACCGAATCATTGAGATCGGCTGCGTGGAACTTGTTGATCGAAGGCTGACAGGCAACAATTTTCATCAATATCTACAGCCAGATCGTGAGATTGATGAGGCGGCGGTTGAGGTACATGGCATCACTACTGAATTCTTGGCGGACAAGCCGAGATTTGAAGATGTGGTGGATGATTTTATCAGCTACGTCGATGGTGCCGAGCTGATTATCCATAATGCCCCATTTGATGTGGGCTTCCTCAATGCTGAATTGGAAAAGGCAGGCAAAGAGGAGGGGCTGCTGGAACGCCTCTGTACCATCACTGATACCCTGGTGATGGCCAGAAAAAAGCACCCGGGGCAGCGTAACAGCCTGGATGCACTGTGCCGGCGCTATGAGATAGATAACAGCCAGCGGCAGCTACATGGCGCATTGCTCGATTCTGAAATCCTTGCTGATGTCTATTTAGTCATGACGGGTGGGCAGGGCGCCCTCTCTTTTGGGGGTCTTTCCGGTGAAGATAGTGAGCAGGGCGGGGCTGCTGCCATCAGACGCCTTACTACAGCACGCAAGCCGCTCAGGGTTGTTCGTGCAGATGAATCAGAATGTCAGGCCCATGAACTCCGTCTGGATGCTTTGGACAAAGCGAGTGGCGAACCTTGTGTCTGGCGACGACCTGGAGTGGAAATCGAATAATTTTAAAGTGCAATATTTGCAATGCAGGGCGTAAAAGGTATTTATTATCAACAGATTAAGGTGGTAAATCTAATGCCTGTTTTATGCAGGCAGTCACCTCAGAGTGATGCCGGTGATTGTTCTAAAGCCCCGCTTCTGGTAACTTATAGCGCCGTCCAGATCTTTTCCTTTCGCAGCAGAATTTAATGACAAAATACATATTTGTTACCGGTGGTGTAGTCTCCTCTTTGGGTAAAGGCATCGCCTCCGCATCCCTTGCCGCGCTACTTGAAGCGCGCGGTCTGAAAGTCACCATGATCAAGCTGGATCCCTACATCAATGTGGATCCAGGCACGATGAGTCCCTTCCAGCATGGTGAGGTGTTTGTAACGGAGGATGGTGCAGAGACCGATCTGGATCTTGGCCACTACGAACGCTTTGTTCGCACCACAATGGGGCGCAACAATAACTTTACGACGGGTCAGATCTACGACAGTGTCATCCGCAAGGAGCGTCGGGGTTACTATCTGGGTGCGACGGTGCAGGTCATTCCACATATCACCAACCAGATTCGCGACAGCGTTGTACTGGGCGCGGGTGATGCAGATATTGCACTGGTTGAGATCGGCGGCACCGTCGGTGACATTGAATCCCTGCCGTTTCTTGAAGCCATTCGCCAAATGTGTGTAGAGCTGGGGCATGCCAATACCCTCTTTATGCATTTGACACTCGTGCCCTATATTGCCACCGCAGGTGAAATCAAGACCAAACCGACGCAGCACTCGGTTAAGGAACTGCGCTCGATTGGTATTCAGCCAGATATCCTGCTGGCCCGTTCAGAGCGCCCCCTGCCCGATGGTGAGCGACGCAAGATCGCACTCTTCACCAATGTGCAGGAAGAGGCGGTCATCTCCTGCGTGGACTCAGACAATATCTACCGCATTCCCTCTCTGCTGCATGCCCAGAATCTGGATGAGATTGTGGTGCGCCATCTTGAACTTGATGTGCCACCGGCTGACCTCTCTGAATGGGACAAAGTAATTGAAAGGCTGGAGAACCCTGATGGTGAAGTTAAGGTAGCCATGGTGGGTAAATATATGCACCTGACCGAGGCCTATAAATCGCTCTCTGAAGCCCTAAGTCATGCCGGTATGCATACCCGAACGCGGGTTAGAATCTGCTATGTGGACTCGGAGCAGATTGAACAGGAAGGCACGAGCTGTCTTGACGGGATGGATGCCATCCTGGTGCCGGGTGGATTTGGCGAGCGTGGTGTTGAAGGCAAAATTGCCGCTGTACAATATGCCCGTGAAAACCGGGTTCCCTATTTGGGCATCTGCTTGGGCATGCAGGCTGCGGTTGTAGAGTATGCGCGTAATGTGGCTGGACTCGAAGGTGCGCAGAGTACTGAATTTGATATTGATACGCCCCACCCTGTTATTGCATTGATTACCGAGTGGATGAATGCAGATGGAAAGCTCGAAGCCCGTAATGAGAATTCAGATCTTGGTGGCACCATGAGACTAGGTGGGCAGGAGTGTCGGCTGAAGGCTGGAAGCCGCTCTCGGGAGCTGTACGGTAAAGATGTCATTACAGAGCGACACCGCCATCGGTATGAGTTCAATAATCAGTATCTGGATGCCTTGAAAGAGGCTGGCCTGTTGGTTGCCGGTACTTCATTGGATGGCAAGCTGGTTGAAGTGATAGAGATCCCGGATCATCCCTGGTTTGTAGCTTGTCAGTTTCACCCGGAATTTACCTCCACACCCCGCTACGGCCATGCGCTCTTCTCAGGTTTTATCCGGGCTGCGCGTGAGCACCAGAAGAGTGTGGGCTAACGCATGAATCTTTGTGGATTTGAGGCAGGGCTGGAATACCCCCTTTTCCTGATTGCCGGCCCCTGTGTGATCGAAAGTGAGCAGCTGAGCATCGATACGGCGGGAGAGCTTAAGGAGATTACCTCTGAACTGGGCATTCCCTTTATCTTCAAATCCTCCTTTGATAAGGCGAATCGGTCATCACTTTCGGGGTTTCGTGGACCGGGCCTGGAGGAGGGGCTGCGTATTCTGGAGAAGGTTCGTGCTGAGGTCGGCGTACGGGTATTGACGGATGTGCATACGGATACGCCCCTGGGTGAAGTAGCGGATGTGGTGGACGTGCTACAGACCCCCGCCTTCCTCTGTCGCCAGACTGATTTCATACGGGATGTAGCCTGTCAGGGAAAGCCGGTGAACTACAAAAAAGGTCAGTTCCTGGCGCCCTGGGATATGAAGCAGGTGATTGCCAAGGCGCAGGCTGAAGGCAATGACCAGCTCATGGTTTGCGAACGTGGGGTCTCCTTTGGCTATAACAACCTGGTGGTTGATATGCGCTCGCTGGCAGCGATGCGTGATACAGCCTGCCCGGTGGTGTTTGATGCCACCCATTCAGTACAGCTGCCCGGTGGGCAGGGCAGTAGTTCCGGTGGTCAACGCGAATATGTACCTGTATTGGCCCGGGCTGCCGTTGCAGCAGGCATAGCCGGGCTGTTTATGGAGACCCATCCCAATCCGGAACAGGCGCTCTGCGATGGCCCTAACTCCTGGCCATTGGGCAATATGAAGCCCCTGCTGGAGACCCTGATTGAGTTGGATCAGGTGGTGAAGCGGCAAGGGCTGATTGAGATGCCAGAGAGAATTTAATGTGCAGGCTTACTCTGAGCATGTGCATGGTGAAGTCTAGATACGAGATGGAAATTTTAAATTTAATAACGAGTTAGGGTGAGATCATGTCAGAAATCGTTGATGTTCGTGCACGCGAGATATTGGATTCACGGGGCAACCCAACCATTGAAGCCGATGTTGTAACGGCTGATGGCGCCATTGGCCGCGCCGTTGCGCCTTCCGGTGCCTCTACCGGCTCACGTGAGGCCCTGGAGCTGCGTGATGGCGATAAAGGCCGTTATGGCGGCAAGGGTGTATTGACTGCAGTTGCCAATGTTAATAGTGAAATACGTGATGCCCTGATGGGCATGGATGTCACCGATCAAACGGCACTGGATGGCAAGCTCATCGAGCTTGATGGCACTGAAAATAAAGAGCGTCTGGGTGCCAATGCCATGTTGGCCGTTTCCCTGGCAGCGGCTCATGCGACTGCCCAGGAGCGTGCTATGCCGCTCTACCGTTCCCTCTGCCCCGGCCCCTATCGCCTGCCTGTGCCGATGATGAATATCATCAACGGTGGTGCACATGCCGCCAATAGCGTAGATCTGCAGGAGTTTATGATTCTGCCGGTGGGTGCCAGCTCAATCCGTGAAGCGGTGCGTTATGGTGCTGAAGTATTCCATGCGCTGCAGAAGGTGCTCAGCGGTCGCGGACTCTCTACCTCGGTAGGTGATGAGGGCGGTTTTGCACCGGATCTGGCCTCCAATGAAGAGGCCTGCGAAGTCATCCTGGAGGCGATCAGCAATGCGGGTTATGAGGCGGGTAAAGATATCTACCTCGGTCTGGATGCAGCCAGCTCTGAATTCTATAAAGATGGCGTCTATGATCTGGCCTCTGAAGGCCGTCAGTTTGATGCGGCTGGTTTTGCCGACTATCTGGTCTCCCTGGTTGATAAATATCCCATTATCTCAATCGAAGATGGTATGGATGAGAACGACTGGGAGGGCTGGAAGATACTGACCGAAAAACTGGGTGACCGAGTGCAGCTGGTGGGTGATGACCTCTTTGTTACCAATACCAGCATCCTGCAGCGTGGCATTGATGAGCATATTGCCAACTCCATTCTGATTAAATTCAACCAGATCGGCACCCTGACCGAGACCCTGGCCGCGATCAACATGGCGCATGATGCCGGCTTTAGCGCGGTTGTCTCCCACCGCTCGGGAGAGACCGAGGATACCACCATCGCTGATCTGGTGGTGGCTGCCAATACGGGCCAGATCAAGACAGGCTCTCTCTGCCGTTCCGATCGCGTGGCCAAGTACAACCAGCTGATGCGCATTGAAGATCAGCTGGGTGATGAGGCCGTCTATGCAGGCCGGGATGCATTTCGCGGACTCTAAAGATCCATCGGTAGCCACGGATGTGCACCAGTCTGTGTGACATCTCTCTGCGCGGTTCAGGCTGATGGGTGCCCATCCGTGGCTGATAGCGTAGATCAAAGATTCCGAAATATGCGTATCGTCATCGGGATTCTTTTCGTACTCCTGGCCCTGTTGCAGTATCGGCTGTGGGTGGGCGAGGGTAGCCTGGCTGAGGTGAATAACCTCAAACAGGAGATTGCCATTCAGCGGCAGGGGCTGGAACAGTTGCGCCAGCGTAATCGCGCCCTGGCTGCTGAGGTTCAGGATCTCAAACAGGGACTCAATGCCGTAGAGGAGCGTGCCCGCAGTGAATTGGGCATGATCCGCAAAGGTGAGACCTTCTACCAGATTATCGAGCCGGAAGAGCAGGCAAAAGAGCAACGTGAGCAATAAAACAACCTACTGGGCCGTGGTGCCGGCCGCTGGTGTGGGTCGGCGCATGGGCAGTGACATTCCCAAACAGTACCTTTCCCTCAATGGTCGACAGGTTATTGAACACACCCTGCAACGACTGCTTGATCATCCCTTGATAGAGCAGACGCTGGTTGCCCTCTCTCCCAATGATGCATGGTGGCCCGCTACCGCCTATGCCAACCATGCCGGTGTGATAGCGGTGGATGGTGGTGCTGAGCGCTGTCACTCTGTGCTTAATGCATTGCATCGACTGAGTGAGATGGCAGCAGATCATGATTGGGTTTTGGTGCATGATGCGGCCCGACCCTGTCTGCGTGTTGGAGATATTGATCGTCTTATTGAACAACTGAATGACCATCCAGTGGGCGGCATCCTGGGGATGCCTGTTAGGGATACCATGAAGCGGGCTGATGCAGATGGTCAGATTACTGAAACTGTTTGCCGAGAGGGGCTTTGGCACGCCTTTACGCCACAGATGTTTCGTTTGGGCGCTTTGCGTGAGGCGTTGTCACAGGCATTGGAGCAGGGCTTGCAGGTGACAGATGAGGCCAGTGCGATAGAGCTGGCAGGAGATTCACCCAAGCTGGTGGAAGGGCATCCGGATAATATCAAGATCACACGGCCAGAGGATCTGGCGTTGGCTGCTTTCTATCTCCAGTTATCCTAAGTCTGACAGATCCCTAATGGAATGGGCTGCCCGTTAGCATCAGCAGAGGTGGCAGAAGAAGCATCTTAAGCAGGTAGAGTCCTATCATGACCAGCATGGGCGATAGATCCAGCCCGGAGATGGGTGGGATCAACCGACGGGCAGGGCGCATAAGTGGGTCGGTAAGGCTGTTGATTATGCCTATGACGGGATTGTAGGTGCCTGGATTGATCCAGCTGAAGATGACCTGGATCAGGATGGCAAAGATAAAAACATTGATGGCAAGATCAATAAGCTGGGGTATTGACCACAGCATGGGGCCGATGGGGTTGAAGATGCCGCCTGCAATCAGAACAACCAGACTTAGCTCTATGGTTTTAAGCAGCCACATCAAAATAATGGCAGCAAGGTCCAGGCCGCCAAGCCCTGGAATAATGCGACGCATAGGGCGCAAAACAGGCGTTGTGACCTTGACGATGAATTGGGACAGCGGGTTATAGAAATCTGCTCTGGCCCACTGCAGAAGAAAGCGCAGCATAACAACCAGGATGTATAGCCCAAACAGGGTCTGGATGATAAAGACCAGTGGGTTGGTAAGATAGCTGCTATCCATTATGAATCCCTTAATATCTCTGATAACTCTATGGATCGGTCACGGGCATCGGTCAGTGCCTGTTTGAATAGTGGCAGAAGATTGCCATCATTCAAGGTCTTCAGTGCACGTTCTGTTGTACCGCCGGGTGATGTTACCCGTTGGCGCAGGATGGCCGGGCTGTCAGCGCTCTCTATCGCCATCTTGGCGGCGCCCAGGGCCGTCTGCAAGGTGAGGAGTCTGGCGGTATCGGCAGGGATACCCAGTTCGATACCGGCAGCCTCCATCGCCTCCATAACCAGAAAGAAGTAGGCTGGGCCGCTGCCTGACAGGGCGGTAACTGCATCCATCAGCGCTTCATTGTCTACCCAGCGGGTCAGTCCAACAGCGCGCATGATGGATTCGGCCAGATCCCGTTGTGTGGTTGATACCTGAGCACTGGCATGAAGCACAATGGCTCCGGTCTGGATCATGGCCGGGGTGTTGGGCATGGTACGCACTAAAGGGATCTCTCCTCCCAGCCAGTTTTGCAGATCAGCCTCCCGGATGCCGGCAGCAATGGAGATTACCAAAGGTTTGGTTTGTTGCAGTGTGCTGGCCAGCGAGCGGGCTGCGCGCTCCATGACCTGTGGCTTAACCGCTAGTATCACGACATCGGCATCGGCTGCTGCCTGACTGTTCTCGGATGTGGATTTGACCCTGAAATGGGCGGCCAATGATGCAAGCTTCTCTGTATCAGGGTCACTGACCCGTATGTGCTGTGGGTCGTAGCCGTCGTTGACCAGGCCGCTGATAAGGCTGGCTGCCATATTGCCGCCGCCAATAAATGCTAGGGTGCTTGTTGTCATAATACTTGGATGTTGTAGATAGTAATGGTGTTTGATTTTAACGTATTTTCAAACAGGGGATAGGCTCTATTTTTTATAATTTCGGGGGCCAAAAATGGCTGTGCCAACCCGTATGATGGTAGCTCCTTCAGCGATTGCAGCTTCAAGGTCGCCTGACATGCCCATAGATAGGGTCTCAAGGGGTAGTTCATGGGTTTTAATTTTATCACGCAATTCCCGTAACGCCTGGAAGGGTTGTCTCTGCTGCTCCAGTGTTTCAGTGGGGGCGGGAAGCGTCATAAGCCCCTTAAGGCGCAGTCTGGGCAGGTTATGAACCAGATGAGCCAGTTCAGTGGCCTCTTCCGGGGCAATGCCGGCTTTTGATGTCTCATTAGATAGGTTGATTTGAAGGCAGACATTTAAAGGTGACAGGTTGCCAGGTCGCTGATCGTTAAGGCGTTGGGCATGCTTGAAGCTGCACAGGCCATGCACCCAGTCAAAATGCTCGGCAATGACTTTTGTCTTATTGCTTTGGATGCGTCCTATGAAGTGCCATTGTACCTGGGCATCTGAGAGCTGTTGAATTTTTTCTACTGCTTCCTGTAGGTAGCTTTCGCCAAAGCAGTGTTGGCCAGCCCCAAGGGCTGCTCTGATGTTTTCGGCTGGACGGGTCTTGCTGACAGCCAATAACTGTATGGTCTTGTCCAGACGGCCATATTTTATGGCGGCATCGTGGATGCGTTGCTGTACATCTGCTAGTCGGGTTGCAATGGTATTCATGTCTAATAAGGGTTAGTTGTCTATACTGACGATATTAAAACAGATTCATGGTACGTTTCTCATCTATTCGTTTGAAATGACTAAAACAGGCGTTATGGCTGGTATATCCCGCCCGCCGATGGCGATTAAAACAGATAAAGGCTGCTGGGATATTAACGGCATGCGGCCCCTTGATTTGGAGATGTTGTATGGATATTGCTGAGTTGCTTGCTTTCAGTGTGAAACATGATGCATCAGATATGCATCTGTCTGCGGGGCTGCCACCGATGATACGTGTGGATGGTGATATACGCCGAATCAATATCCCCTCGTTGGATCACAAGGCTGTGCATGGACTCGTCTATGACATTATGAATGATAAGCAGAGAAAGGATTATGAGGAGTTTCTGGAAACGGATTTCTCGTTTGAGATCCCTGGGCTGGCTCGGTTTCGTGTTAATGCCTTTAATCAGGATCGGGGAGCCAGTGCGGTTTTTAGAACGATTCCATCCAAGGTGTTGACCCTGGAAGAGCTGGGTGCTCCAGAATCATTTAAAGAGATCATTAATGTACCTCGTGGCATGGTGCTGGTCACGGGGCCAACAGGTTCTGGTAAATCCACCACCCTGGCAGCGATGATTGATTACATCAATGATAACGATTATGGCCATATCCTGACCATTGAAGATCCTATCGAATTTGTTCACCAAAGTAAGAAATCTCTGATCAACCAGCGTGAAGTGCATCGGGACACGCTGGGGTTTGCGGAAGCGTTGCGTTCAGCACTGCGCGAAGATCCGGATATTATTCTGGTGGGTGAAATGCGTGATCTGGAAACGATTCGTCTGGCCATGACGGCAGCAGAGACGGGGCATCTGGTCTTTGGCACGCTGCACACCAGCTCTGCGGCCAAAACTGTAGATCGTATTGTTGATGTCTTTCCAGCAGCAGAAAAAAGCATGGTGCGTTCCATGCTTTCAGAATCCTTGCGTGCTGTCATCTCACAGACACTGCTGAAAAAGATTGGCGGTGGGCGTGTGGCAGCCCATGAGATTATGGTGGGTACCCCGGCTATCAGAAACCTGATTCGTGAGGATAAGGTGGCGCAGATGTATTCTGCTATCCAGACGGGCCAAGCCGTAGGCATGCAGACGCTGGATCAGAATCTAAAGGAACTGGTAGAGCGTAAGGTCATTAGTCGTGCAGATGCCAAGTCAAAGGCGATGAATAAAGATCAGTTTATGTGATCTATTCTCCGGCCAGTAAAGTAATATAGCGCCAATTGTTAATTTGATTTTTGGAGTCTGATGTATGAGCCGATCCCGGCGCAGAAAAAGGCTGCCTACCGAACCGGTAGCAGCAACGATTGAATCACTGAATCATGATGGTCGAGGCGTTACCCATATAGATGGCAAAGCAGTCTTTATTCATGGCGCCCTGCCTGAAGAAGAGGTGCTGTTTACCTACACTAAAAAGACACGTAAGTTTGATGAAGGGCAGGTGACGGAGGTCATCAAGCCATCCCCCGAGCGGGTTGAACCTGAGTGTCCCCATTTTGGCATCTGTGGTGGTTGCAGCCTGCAGCATCAAGATATCAAGGCCCAGCTACGGCATAAGCAGCAAATCCTGATGGATGCCCTAAAGCATATCGGCAAGGTAGAACCGGCTGAGATTATCCCTCCGCTGGAGCTGGATGATCATTGGGGTTATCGACGTAAGGCCCGTATTGGGGTCAAATATGTGGCCAAGAAAGAGAAGGTGTTGGTGGGGTTTCGTGAGCGCGGCTCCAGCTTTATTGCCGATCTCTCCAGCTGTAAGGTGCTGCATCCAAAAGTGGGGGAGCTGATTACCCCGCTGTCGGAATTGATCGAGGGTTTTTCAATCCGTGACAAGGTGCCGCAGATTGAGATGGCCATGGGTGATGAGACCTGTGTCCTTATTTTTCGCATATTGGAATCACTGAGTGAGGATGATCAGGCTAAGCTTAATCACTTTGGTCAGCAGCATGATATCCATATCTACCTGCAGGAGGGTGGCCCTGATACCGTCCGTCCACTATCAGGATAGATTGCTGACCTAACCTATGCCTTGCCAGAATTTGGTGTGGAATTTCATTTTCTGCCAACGGATTTTACCCAGGTTAATAGTGGCATTAACAGGCTGATGGTGCATCGTGCGGTAGATATGCTGGCGCTAAAATCGGATGACCGGGTTCTGGAGTTGTTCTGTGGCTTGGGCAATTTCACATTACCTTTGGCACAGAATGCAGCAGAGGTGGTTGCCGTTGAAGGTGATGCTGGTTTGGTTGCGCGGGCACGAGAGAATGCAAAGTGCAATGGTATTGATAATGCCACCTTTTATACCGCCAATCTTTTTGAACCACTAACCCATGAGCCCTGGCTAAAGCACTCCTTTAACAAGGCACTGCTCGATCCACCGCGCACGGGTGCCATTGAGGTTTTGGAGTATCTACCTAAGTTAGGCGTGCAACAAATTCTCTATATCTCCTGTTACCCTGGTACTTTGGCAAGAGATGCGGGTGAGCTGGTTAATCGGTATGGTTATAAATTAAAGGCTGCCGGGGTTATGGATATGTTTCCTCATACGGCGCATGTTGAGTCTATCGCGCTGTTTGAGAAAGGTTGATCGATGGGCATTGAGATTGAGCGCAAGTTTTTGGTTGTCAATGATGGCTGGCGTAAGGATGTTATCTCTGAGACCCGTTTGAAACAGGGCTATCTGGCGAATCAGGAGCGGGCTTCAGTCCGTGTGCGTATAGCGGGTCAGCAGGCCCATCTCAATATCAAGAGCGCCACGCTGGGTATTCGTCGCTCTGAATTTGAATATGAGATACCGCTCAGTGATGCAGAGGATATGCTGGAGAAGGTTGCGATACGCCCCTTCATTGATAAGACACGCCATAGGGTAAAGTGTGGTGAGCATATCTGGGAGGTGGATCTGTTTCATGGTGAAAACAGAGGGCTGATTGTTGCAGAGATAGAGCTTTCATCAGAAGATGAAAGCTTCAAAATACCTGAGTGGGTGGGGGATGAGGTCTCGGGTGATGCCCGATATTTCAATGTCTGCTTGGTGAAGCACCCATTCTGTAAATGGAATGAAACCTAAATCCTGCAAGTGCTTGCACGCACATAGCACAAGCTCTTGATCCGTATAGCGATATGAAACTTTTCGGCAATCACAATGAGGATTTTGCTCAAAGTTGTCATTCGCTCTACGAATCAATATCTTGCACTCTGCGTGCACAATCACTTGTAGGATTTAGGTGAAAATTAACAGCTGAGCGTAAAACCATCTACCAACAATTAGCCGTTGTTGCTGTTTTTTGTCCTAAATTATTAATACTCATTGTCGCACAGTCTGCATCACTGGCCTGAGCGTTGATTGCAGTAGCTGTTAGTGTGTATGTGCTGGCAGTCCGATTGGCAATAGAGATGGTGTAATAATTATCTGTAGTGTCTTCCGGGGCATTGAATGGCAATGTAGGACAGTTTGCTGCGTTTAGATAAGAGAGATTTTCAGTAGCGCAACGTTCAAGTCGTTGAGCTGTTTCAAGCAGCGCCTGTGTGCCCAGTGAGCGGCGGGAGCTTAATACACTGTTTTGATAGGATGAGTAAGCTACACTGGCCAGTATTCCTATAATGGCCACAACAACCATCATTTCAATCAGTGAAAATCCACCTTGCCTTGTTTTCATGTTCTTTCCTCATGTCCAGCTTATATGTATAAATAGACAGTAATATGGGTGGACCACTGTTGTAGCCCACCCGTATGGATATCAGATGAGATATTACTTAGTGTCCTCTCTCCAATATGTTCTGCTGTTGGTATCCTGAGTACCAGGGTCATACGTTTCAGGCCCGACAAGAACAACGGGTTGCCCTTCATCAGGCATCATGACCTGGGGTGAAGGTGGAATGCCCATGCGCCCCAACTGTTTCCTGCGATCATCTTTTGTCAGATTGTTATCGTCACCGATACCATCAAGATTCATAACTGGTGTGGCATCCCACATGTTGACTATATAGAGATAGCCACCGCCCAGTGCGGCGCTGCAGGCAGAAGTCGGTGCCAGTGGTGCGTAGGTTGTGAAGAAGACAGAACCCTGGAATGTTATGGGGTGGCTCAAGACCTTTTCGCCACTATCTTCCAGCTTTATATACCAGCCATGGTTTGCCTTCAAACTGGCGTTAGCGGCATCTTTTGCTGCTGCAGCGCCTTCGCCGATAATGTTGGCTGTGGCATCATAGAGATCCAGTTCTGTGTAGGTTGCATAATCGGGCTGGCCATCTTTATCCAGATCAAGAGGTGGGCCATATATATCTGACAGACGAATATTATAGAACCTGTCTTCAATTACAGTATCCAGGGGGTGAGCGCGCCAGCCTGATCCAATAGAGAGTGAAAGTGACTGGTAACCACTTTTACTATGCAGTGCAATATCAGGCGCATAGTAGAACTTTCTGTTTTCCTGGGTTGTGGCGCCACCGAGATTAGCGATTACTGCACCACTAATGAGTGATGCCCCGGATTGACCGTGATTAATATCGAATCTCCATATCTGTGACCCCATGTCGCCGACATAGAGCTGGTCAGCTTTGCCATCAAGATCGATATCAACAATGCTGATATTTGATGGAATGCTGTAGTCCATATCGCTAAAGGTTTTGGTAAAGCCAATGCCGGGGCCACCAGACCAGATCAAGGCGCCTGTTGTTGCATTGACGATGAATATGGCCCGACCTTCAGAGTCTGGAGTGCGGACGGTGTTCGTGTCATTATCCGAATCATATCCACCTGCAAAGATGAGTACGTCTGTCTCTGTGCCACCAACATCAATTTTTGTATGTTGGGGGGCAGACCATGTCTGTGCAAGCTCTGCAAAGTCGCCCACTCCCCCCTGAATTTTCCATTTCAGTGTAGGGGCTGTGCGATCTGTTACATCCAGTGCGTAGTAGAAATTACCACCACGACGCATTCCGAAGTAGATGTAGACATGGTCGCCGTCGGCAGCAGATATCTTTAAATCATTGTTAATATCCTCTACCCAGGCAGTAACCTGCCCATCCAGCCCGTAGGTGTGTGCTACTGCAGCTGAGTTTACATATAGGCCGTTAAGGTTGGCCAGCAGATCCTGTGGTATGAATGCAAACTCTTCAACACCTGTTGTGGTATTGATCGCATGTAGAAAGCCCTCATTGGTGCCAGCGAATACGGTTGAATCCGGGTTGGCATCTGTGCCCCCGTAGGTGATGATGATGGGGCGGGAGTGCAGTGGGTCGCCCATTTGCATGCGGTCTTCCGTGCTGTCTCCATTCTTATCCTCATCCTTGACATCAATGCCGCGTGCCCACTGTATGAGTGTCTCTCTGTAGGCGTCAGATTCACCTTCAATGCTAAGCAGGGCTTTTGTAATATCAGCCGTGGCCTCATGGAAGGTCAGCATGCTGAGATCATCTGCATTGGTGAAGAGGTTGCGGCTGGCAGATGTTGGCAGACGTGAGGCGGCACCACCCTCTACAATTGAGTTGCCATCTATTTCTGCTGACCACCAGCTTTGAGAGGTTGCCTTAAAGTGCCCGGTTGAGCTATCAACGGCATCGGCGCCATTTGCATCAACAACCCGGGTTGCCTCTGTCTCACTGCCATACAGTCCGTAGCGTTTCATATTGCCCTGCCAGCGCGTTGCATCGGAAGGCTTGAACAGTGAAAAGTAGACCTCGTTTCGATGTGCCAACCGGTTGAAGTGGTTGACAGTGGCGCCAGGTGCCACGAAGGTCGTATCGACAGAGAGAATCTCACGGATAATATTCTGAAAGACTGTTGTCAGTTCGGCAGCAGTAGAGGCTGAGTGGTACTCACCATCACCGACTTGAGCAAGGTCTTTAAGGAAATTGACAGCTGTATTTTGGCCGCCTTCGCTGAGATTAAATCCAATGGTGTAGGTTCTAATATTCTGTGAACCTGGGAAGATGCCTGATTGATCTGCGCTGGCCATCCACTCAACAAGCTCGCGGCCACACTTTTCGCCGGTATTTGCTGCACCCGTGCAGTTGCCTCCTGTCAGCCCTGGAATAATGCCGTCAGAGTGGTTGCTGTTGGCTTGCCCGTCGGTTAGCAGAACAATGTGGCTGGATTGGCACTGGTCTTCAATAGGTGCTGTATAGACAGCATCTCCTGTTATCTCTTCAGTACCACAAAAGACGGAATTCAGGTCGGCATCGGTGCATCTTGGATCACGAAAGAGAGAGCCGCCTGTATAGGATGAAGGGTGGCTGACGCGGCCATACTTTTTCTGGTTGCCACGGGTTCTGCCATAGACGACATCAGCGCCACGGTAATATTGTGAGGCCTCGTAGAGGGTGTCAACAATAGGGGTGTATCCTCCTGGCCTGAAGTCATCAACAAGGTCATGCAACTTGTTGCGAACAGTGTATTCTGCTGCACTGGCTACGCCGCCAAACTGAACCTTTATCTTCAAGAGTGCTGCGCCACCTGCAGAGGAGTTATAGGTGTAGGCGCGGCGATCATATGAACCTGATGCCTCTACAATCAATGCTAAATCATTGTTGGCCAGCCAGGCGGCATTATTAACAATCCCTTGAATCAGGCTCTTGATGTCGGGTGACTCGTACGTGCCGTTTGCAGTCCAGTCAGTCGGTGACCAGCTGACCGATCCTGTTGTGGGGCGGCTGCTGATATCGCTATTTGAAGATGAAAAGGCATCTGCATTTCCACTGTTTTCACCTTTTAGTGTGATGGTCATGCTACCTGTATCATTACTTTTTGCGGTGAGCTGTAGTCTGGCCTCCATGATCTGTGCACCTTGATTTATACGGACATTTTCAAAGCGTACACCATTGGTTTGGCTGGATTGGATATTAAAGACTGTGCCAGTCAGTGACATGCCGCCGCTGCTATACTCTTCGGCGTCATTGGTTGACTCATCTACACGATAGTAGAGCCACTCATTGATACAGCCGCCACCTGCAGTGATGGAATCCGGGTCATAGGTGATCTTTAAGACAGGCGCCTTGGTTGGATCACCATCATAGCTGTATGCAACCCGGTTATTGGTGACAGCACTTGAGATTGCAAATGCCATGGCGTTGTTTCCACACCAGCCTGCCCGATCTACGACCTCCTGTACAACGGTGGAGAGATCAGCTGTCTGATAGGTTTCATCACTGGTCCAGGCATCTGGTGTCCAGGCAACACTATTGGCTGTTTTTGCCCGCATGCTGATATCTCCGGCCCCAGAGCCAAAGATTGCGGCATCATCATCATCCATGCCTTTTACGGTCAGGGTGACGGCGTCAGAGGCGGATTGTGCAGCGGTAAATTCTATGGCAGCACTTAAAATAGTGGCACCCTGTGGAATGGCAACATTTGTGAAACGTAGTCCAGTTGTTTGCGCCTCTGGAGCTGCAGCTGTATAGGTGACTTCCAGTTCTGCTGCTTTAGCGGCGCTGCTTCTGTAACGGTGTGACCTTCTTCTGGGGTTTGAGCCGGTGCCGGAGACCCATGTCTCGATAAATGTTAGATGATTGCCTGAAGCCCAATCACCACGGTTGATGATCTCTTGCACAATAGAGGAGAGATCGGGTGAGTAGTAGACATCATCTTTTATCCAAGCGGCGGGTTCCCAGTCTACGGTGGCCGTAGTTGGCACACGGTTAGAGGGGGGGTTGCCACTGTTGAGCTGGGGAGAGTCACTCTGGTCATCACCATAGAAACGTAGCTTGACATCCTTTGAGTCGGATCTTACGGCGGTAAATTTTACCTTTGCACTGTTGATTGTGGCGGGTTTGGGGATGGTTATGTTTTTAAAACGCAGACCGTTGATCTGATCATTCTCCATATTCCAGTGGGTGCCCCATTTGGATACGCTGCCAGAAAGATACTCCTCCAGGTCATCATATTTGTCATCAATCTTGCTTGTGACAGTGGTTTGTCCTCCACCGGATGCACCATAGGCCATCTCCAAATGTGTGCTTGCCAGGCTCATTGCCATGAGAGCGCCAACCTCTTCTGCATCATTGCTGCTTTCAGTGATGGTTGCGGTGATTGATCCTCCTGATTCTTCTGGTGCTGCAGTTGCTATGGCTTCATCAACGTAACTTACGGGGAACAGGATAGGACCGCCTGGATTGTTGAAACGCATCAGGCCAATATTGACATTGGTTACGCTGTTGAGCAGCCCATGCAGTGCAAGCTTCATATTTTCCATACGGTTTAATGAAGTTCCGGGCACATTTGAACTCATTGAGCCTGAGCTATCGAGAATGAATAGCACATTGGGGTGGACTGTTTCGGCAGCTGGTGGTGCGCCAAAAAATACTTCTGTATCGTCGGCATAGAGCGGTGATCCTACTATCAATGAATAGAGTAGTCCGCCAAGTAAAGCGCGTGTTTTAAGCCTGTTTTTAAACATAATACACCTTCCTGATAGGTGGTTTAATTTGGAGCAGTCCACTGGATGCCCTGGGCCACATTTGATTCGGATACGATGGTTGAGTCGCTACGTTGTATTCTGCCTCTACCCGTAACCTCAAAGACGTAAGCGACAAAACCACTGCCCTGTACAATTGAAAAACCACCGGAGGTATTTGTGCGGCCTCTCTGTCTGATAGTGGCTTCTGCCGTGATTGAATTATCGGTATTGAACTGAGGTGCTATATCCAGTGTTGTAGATGAAAGTGATGCAGTGGCAAAATTAGCAGAGTTGTTTAACACCTCTTCAACTGCACTTTCAGCGGTTTGAAAGGCAACTGAATGTTGGGCAGATGCGGCGGCCATCTTCTCTTGCATTGTCGATGATTGAAATGAGCTGGTTGCAAGTGCTGTTAGCAGTAAAAGGATGATGAGCGTAGTGATGAGAATGGCGCCCTCTTGTTTTGCTATTGTGCTGTTCATAGTTATAACCTCGAACGGCGGTTTCTAATGCTGACTGCCGTATTGAATCTGCGACGCATACGCCTGTCATTGCCATGTGCGGCGTCCCCTGTTGCAGGTATTGTAATGCCGGCAAGGGTATAGCTTGTGGTGTCGTCAGTTGCTCTTACAAGTTCTGTTGAGGCTGCCAGCAGGCCTATTTTTACGGAAACAATTTGATCAAAATCTGCGGGTAAAATATTTTCTGCAGAGTTGAATTGCATGTTGCCAGGGGTGCCAGTGCCATACATAAGTTGCATATTTTCAACGCCAGCCAATAGCTCTGTAGCTACAAGGGTACCTGCGGCATCAACCGTACCGTTGCTGGAGAAAAGTGCGGTAATAGGCGTGCCGTCTGGTAGTGTGCGTGCAGGGTTGAATGTGTTGCCTATAAAATAGATATTGCTATTGAATTTAAGGATGCTGGCATCTGTAGTAAAGCTGCCAGTGAGTGTGCCATCAAATGTTAATGGGCCTCCACCAGCGACCGGGTCGTTGGTTCTTGTGACAATATTAGCTTTTGTACAATCAGTAATAATAAATTGTTCACCCTTCAGAATATTGGTTGAAACATCGCCATCAACTAATGTCACTGTTCCAGCGTTACTGGCAATATCACCAGTAGGTGGTGACCCCTGGGTATCAGCAAACTGTATTGCAATAACATCGGTTCCAGACTTTACATAATTAACAATGTTCTGAATGTCGGAATCAGCACTATCTGCCCAGCCGGGTGCTGACGTGTCATAGCCTCTTATAGCTACATCGCGAAACGGATATTCAGTGTTACCTGTTGCTGTTACTAAAGAGACCTGGCTGGCAGCATCCGGGTCATTTGGGTCTGCCTGGTGTCGGGTGCATCCCTGATAGCCGGCCATGCGGATGTCTTGTGATAAAATATCCAGTCCGATACGCCCCGTCTCCTGCAGATCACTGATAGCGCCGGTAGAGCGAAAAGCCTGGTTTTGACTGGAAAAGAGAGAGATTACCCCTAGTGCCGCAAGCATGCTGAGCACCAGGCTGATCATCAACTCTATAAGAGTGAACCCTCGTTGAAGGGATGCATATTTCATATCAAAGCACCATCGTAATAGTAAATGTCTTTGTTGCCGGGTTGCCTGCGTCGGTATGCCGGGTTGCCATTTCAGTCCAGCTGATAACCACTGAGAAGGTGCCTGCATTGTTGGTGACTGTTCCGAATGCGCCGTTTGGCAAGGTAGGTGTATAGGCGGCACCCAAAGCATAAACATCTTGAAAGTGATCAGTCCATTCGCGGATATCTTGGTTGGCAATTTGTATGGCAGTGCAGGGGGCGGCTGCACATCCTTGATCTGCAGGGACATCATTTCTTGAGTCGATAACATCATAGTTGCCAGCGATCACACCGTCCTGATTTGTTCGCATTCTATCAATGATGTCATTGGCTACAGCAACGGCTTGGCTTCTTAGATAGGCATCCTGGTTGTAACGCATGGATGTTGTCTGCATGCCAGCTAACCCTAGCAGTCCAAGTGACAATATGACTGTGGATACCAGCACCTCTACGAGTGTGAATCCTGATTGAGATTTGATGTTATGTTTCATTGTGATCTCTTTACTGTTACGGACAGGCAAAGTTGCGTACAGTGAGTATGACTTTGCCCGTTGCAGTGATCATGAATTGACGGCCATCATCATTGGAATTGGTTTCGCATACGTTAAAATTACCTGCTACAGCAGGGCTGGTGTAACCGCGTGAGAGAAAAGTGATGGTCGTGATATTGGCATCACTATCCATAGTGAGATTGCCATTAAATGAATCCAGCTCAGCAATGACCTCATTAGTGGTGGTGTCTTTCATTTGAACACCTCCTCCCCATTCATTATTGTTATCTCCTGATCAGCTGATAACCTGAACGGTATGTTGTCTTTTAACGGCTTCTGCACGTGCCAGCATCAGGAATGAGGCGAAGCTGTTAACCTGTGTTGTCATCCTTGTACTATGGGTGGTGCTGCGGAATGATGGTACGGCTACTGCTATAAGAATAATTGCAACAGCCAGTGTTACCATTAATTCAACCAGTGTAAATCCGCTACTGTTTTTTGGCTGCTTCATGGATGATCATTCCTTAAGTTAATGGCCAATATGCATAAAAGTTTTGTTAAAAATAGATACGTTACAGACGGGCCTTGTTATCTAGAGTATTCGGACTAAAGGGGGAAAACTTGAACGGAGTTCACACTTTTGTGGCCGGGAAAGCGGGTGCAGCAGGCAGAGGGTGCCGTTTTTTTATGAAAATGTAAGGCATATAGGAATGCCGTTCTTTTTTGCAGGAGAAAATCAGGGTATTTCAGGGGGGATGATATTTCCGTGCCGTTTGTCTGAAAAAATGCCCGTTGAGTGGCAACAGGATGCTAATTCATACAAATTACAGAAATGTTAGCAAGAATATTTGGCATTGTGACAATGTATTCAAAGTGACTACACGGATGGAGTGCTAAATGTTATGTGCCAAAATGATTGCGCCGAGAGGTGGCAATGTAAGCGTGGCTGAATGGCCTCTGTTCATCCACGGTGTGGGTTCGCTATTGACGCCTCCAACGTTACCCAGATTGCTGCCACCATAAAGCTCGGAATCTGAATTAAGCAGTTCACGATAGAAGCCGGCCTGAGGCAGACCAATGCGGTAATTGGTTCGGGGTACAGGAGTGAAGTTCAATATCACAATAATATTGTGCCCCTGTTTGTCCTTGCGCAGATAACTGAGAATGGATTGACTGGCATCATGGCAGTCGACCCATTCAAAACCATTGTGTTCAAATTCAATCTCATGCAGCGCATCTGTGTCTTTATACAGGTGATTAAGGTCGCTGATGAGAGACATAATGCCTTGGTGCTGAGGGCGTTCCAGAAGATACCAATCCAATGCTGTTGCATCGTTCCATTCGCGGCCCTGTGCAAACTCACCACCCATAAAGAGAAGCTTCTTGCCAGGATAGGTGAACATGTAGGTGTAGAGTAGGCGCAGTGAGGCGAATTTTTGCCAGCTATCACCTGGCATTTTATCCAGCATGGAGCCTTTGCCATGCACTACCTCATCATGAGAGAAGGGGAGGACGAAATTCTCGGTAAAGGTGTAGAGTAGCCCAAAGGTCAGCAGGTCATGGTGATAGTGTCGATGGATAGGGTCTTGGCTGAGATAGGATAGCGTGTCGTGCATCCACCCCATGTTCCATTTCATGCTGAAACCCAGTCCGCCAAGCCAGGTGGGACGGGATACCTGAGGCCAGGCAGTGGATTCCTCTGCAATGATCATGGCGCCAGGAAACTGCTCATGGGTGATGATGTTAAGCTGCTTTAGAAACTCGACAGCTTCCAGGTTTTCCCTTCCCCCGTGTTCATTGGGCACCCAGTCACCTGGCTCTCTGGAGTAGTCCAGATAAAGCATAGAGGCGACGGCATCGACCCGTAGGCCATCCAGGTGAAACTCCTCCATCCAGTAGACGGCGCTGGCCAGCAGGAAGTTTTGCACCTCTTTGCGGCCATAATTGAAGATCAGTGTACCCCAGTCGCGGTGCTCTCCACGGCGTGGATCTTCGTGCTCATAGAGTGCAGTGCCATCGAACCGCCCCAGGGCATGCTCATCCTTGGGGAAGTGTGCGGGTACCCAATCAAGAATGATACCGATGCCCCGTTGATGCAGATGATCGACAAAATAACGAAAGTCATCCGGCGTGCCAAAACGGCTGGTTGGGGCGAAATAGCCGGTGGTCTGGTAGCCCCATGAGGCATCGAAGGGGTGCTCGGTGATGGGCAGTAGCTCGATGTGGGTGAACCCCAGCCTGCAGACATGATCAGCGAGACGATGTGCCAGCTCCCGGTAATTCAGAAAGTGGTTGTTTTCATCCTTTTGCCAGGAGCCGAGGTGTACCTCGTAGATGGAGAGTGGTGCCTGTTGCCAATCGTGTTGGTTCCGCTGTTGTATCCACCGTTGGTCATTCCAGTCATATTGGGTTTCTGCTGTGATGATGCAGGCAGTGTCAGGCCGGAGTTGAAACTGGTTGCCATAAGTGTCGGTTTTAATCAGCACCTCTCCAGTGTGGCTGCGAATTTCAAATTTATAGAAGGCTCCGGGTTCCAGGTTAGGGATAAACAGCTCCCAGATGCCGGAACCACCACGGCAACGCATGGGGTGAACGCGGCCGTCCCACTGGTTGAAGTCGCCAATAACGCTGACCCGTTCGGCATTGGGAGCCCAGAGGGCAAACAGGATGCCGTCAATGCCATCGGCCTGATGGGGGTGCGCGCCAAGAATGCGGTAGGCATGCCAATGTTTCCCTTCACCCAACAGGTGTAGATCAAAATTCTCCAGCTGAGGAGGAAAGCTGTAGGGGTCATGCTGGGTATGTTGCTGGCCGTGGCTGTCCTGCCATGTCACCTGATAGTGGTCTGCTGTTTCCGTTGCTTCGCCGTGCCACTCGAAGAGATCGGTATTGGGAATGCGGGTCAGAGGCTGGGTGATCCCTTCAATACTGACCTGTTCGGCCTGTGGAAGAAAGAGCAGGATCAATGCCTTGCTGCCCCTCCGGTGGTATCCCAATACTGAAAAAGGGTCATGGTGGCGGGCCTCAATAATCCGCTGTAGTGAATTGCCGAGTGTCTGCTTTGAGGTTTGTCTGTTTGAAGCCATCAGATGAGGTGCCGGGGGAGTGAAATTAATCAGATATCCTATCCTGTGGGTGCCATATCAGGATAATCTCTTGTGATTGTAAATGGTATCATACTGCTGATGTTTTAGTGAGACAGTCATAGCTTAACCTGGGGAGGTTAGAGATCATGAATCAAACATGTAATCCACGTTTTGTAAGCCGACTAACAAGAAATACCCTGGCATTGATCCTGGCGGGTGGCCGTGGCTCACGGCTAAAGCAGCTTACACAATGGCGCTCAAAGCCTGCGGTACCCTTTGGCGGTAAATTTAGAATCATTGATTTTCCACTCTCCAACTGCATCAATTCAGGTATCCGGCGTATTGGTATTCTGACCCAATACAAGGCCCACTCGCTTATTCTGCATATTCAGCGCGGCTGGGGTTTTCTGCGTGGCGAGTTTGGTGAGTTTGTCGAACTTCTGCCTGCGCAGCAACGTGTTGAGAACAATTGGTATCAGGGTACAGCAGATGCGATCTACCAGAATATCGATATACTAAAAAGTCATGATCCTGATTATGTATTGATTCTGGCAGGTGACGATATCTATAAAATGGATTACGGCACCATGATTGCCCACCATGTGGAAACAGGCGCAGATATGACGGTTGGATGCCTTGAGGTTGACCTGGAGACGGCCAAGGCCTTTGGGGTAATGAGTGTGGATTCAGACGGTCGGGTATTGGAGTTTGCTGAAAAACCAGAGAACCCCAAGCCCATGCCTGGCTCAACGGATACGGCTCTGGCTTCGATGGGGATCTATGTTTTCAACAAAGACTTCCTGTTTGAACAGTTGATCAAAGATGCCGATATCGACGATTCAACCCATGACTTTGGTAAGGATATTATCCCCAATGTTATCAATAACTACCGGGTTGTCGCCCATCTTTTCAGGGAGAATGAGACGGGTGAGCAGGCCTACTGGCGTGATGTGGGCACGGTAGATGCCTTCTGGAAGACCAATCAGGAGCTGATTGGCGTAACCCCTGAACTGAACCTTTATGACTCCAGCTGGCCGATCTGGACCTATCAGGAGCAGCTTCCACCGGCAAAATTCATCTTTGACGATGATGGTCGTCGGGGCATGGCGGTGGATTCCATGATATCTGGAGGATGTATCATCTCTGGAGCTGTGGTCAGGCACACCCTGATATTTTCTAACGTACGAGTAAATTCATTTAGTGAGATTGAGGACACTGTGGTGTTACCAAATGTAGTGATTGAACGTCACTGCCGTATCAAAAAAGCAGTGATTGATGATGGATGTGTGGTGCCTGAAGGAACCGTGATTGGTGAAGATCCACAAGCCGATGCAGAGCGGTTTCATGTTACGCCAAATGGTGTAGTGCTGGTGTCACCAGATATGTTGGGGCAGGAGACACACCGTGTCCGATGAGGATAAATTGAAGGTTGTTTTATGTTGGCACATGCATCAGCCAGACTACCGTGGGCCTGATAATAGTGATTATCAACTGCCGTGGGTCTATCTGCATGCCATCAAGGACTATGCCGATATGGCCTATCACCTGGAGACAAATCCCAATGCGCGGGCAGTGGTCAATTTTGCCCCGGTTTTACTGGAACAGCTGGCAGATTATGCGCAGCAGATTCAAGATTGGCTAACTTCAGGCAAACGTATTCGTGATCCACTGCTGGCCGCCCTGGCGGGGCCGGGGCTGCCCATTGACCGCAAGGCACGCCGCAACCTGATTGAAGCCTGTCAAAAAGCCAACGAGAAACAGCTGATCAAACACTTTAGTGCCTTTAATCGCCTGATTGAATTGGCCTCCTGGCTGGAGACTCACCCAGAGTCTATTCGTTATCTCAATGACCAATACCTGGCGGATCTTCTGATGTGGTATCACCTGGCCTGGATGGGGGATAGCGTGCGCCAGAATGATCTGCGGGTTCAATCCCTGCAGAAAAAACGCCGTGGCTATGATCTGGATGACAGGCGACGCCTGGTTGAGCTGATTGGTGAGCTGATGTCAGGTGTTATAGAGCGTTATCGTACGTTAGCAGAGTTTGGCCGGGTGGAACTTTCAGTCACCCCTTATGCGCACCCCATTATCCCCCTGATGCTGGACATCCAGACAGCCCGGCAGGCGATGCCTGATGCGCAGTTGCCGGAGCATGAGTGTTATCCCGGAGGGGAACCACGCGCCCGCTGGCATATTCGCAAAGGGCTGGAACGATTTGAACATTTTTTTGGTTTTTGCCCCGAGGGGTGTTGGCCTTCCGAGGGTGCCGTCAGTACAGAGACACTGCGTCTGTTGGAGGAGGAGGGCTTCCGCTGGGCGGCCAGTGGGCAACAGGTGCTGCACAACAGCCTGACCGCAGTGGGTGAAAGCTCAGCGCTGGACAAGAACTGGCTGCACCTGCCGTACCGTTTTAATGAAGGGCGGCTCAACTGCTTTTTTCGTGATGATGGCCTCTCTGACCTGATCGGCTTCAAATATGCCGATTGGCACGCCGATGATGCAGTAGGCAATCTGGTGCATCACCTGGAGAATATTGCAGACACCTGTGCCGATGAGCCAGACAGCGTGGTATCGATCATTATGGATGGGGAAAATGCCTGGGAGTACTACCCACACAATGGCAGCTATTTTCTCTCGGCGCTCTATGAAGCCCTTGCGGAGCATCCAAGACTTGAATTGACCACCTTCTCGGACTGCATCCGCCAGCAAAAAAATCATCGCCCCCCCTTGCCTCAGCTGGTGGCAGGAAGCTGGGTCTATGGCACCTTTTCCACCTGGATTGGTGATCCTGACAAAAACCGAGCCTGGGACATGCTCAGTGAAGCCAAGCAGGTCTATGACGAGGTAGTGGCCTCAGGCCGCCTGAGCCAGCAGGCGCTGGAAGCGGCAGAGCTGCAACTGGCAACCTGCGAAGGTTCAGACTGGTTCTGGTGGTTTGGAGACTATAATCCCGGTGACACCGTCAGTGATTTTGAACGCCTGTTTCGCCGGCAACTGACTCACCTCTACGAGATGCTGGGTGAACAGCCGCCCGCGCATCTCTATCAGGTCTTTGCCTATGGTAGCGGCGCCCCGGTGCGCGGCGGTGTCATGAAGCAGAATGCATAGCGTGGTATCCCATCTGGATCAGCGGCGTGCGGGTGTTTTGTTGCACATTACCTCCCTGCCGGGACAAGGCGTCACGGGTGATCTCGGCTCTTCAGCCAGACATTTTATCGACTTTCTGCAGGATTCAGGTCTCACACTCTGGCAGACCCTGCCTATCGGGCCGACCCAGAGTGATGGATCACCCTATCAGTCCACCTCTGTGCATGCCGGCAACCCACACCTGATCAGTCTGGAGCCATTGGTTGCAAAGGGCTGGCTGAGTGGGCATCTGCTGGAGCAGGAGTCATTTTCAGAGGATGACAGGCGCAGTGCGCTGGTTGCCGCCTGGCATGGGTTTAACCAACATGCGAACCCATCCGACAGATCTGCACTGACCCTGTTTAAAGAAGAGCGCCAGACCTGGCTGGATGACTACCTGCTTTTTCAAGCGCTGCATGATGAATTTCAATGTGGCTGGTGGGCGTGGCCGCTGGAGCTGCGTCATCGCGAACCAGATGCTGTTGCCAAGGCCTCTGCACGGCTGGCAAAGAGGATCGATTTTCTCTGCTTTGAGCAGTTTCTCTTCTTTCGTCAATGGATGGAACTTAAACAGTATGCCAATGAGCGAGGTGTGTTGCTGTTTGGTGATATGCCCATCTTTGTGGCGCATGATAGTGCAGAGGTGTGGTCCCATCAGGCCATGTTTTTTTTGGATGATGAGGGGCACCCGACAGTGGTAGCGGGTGTGCCGCCAGACTGTTTCTCAGAGCTTGGTCAGCGTTGGGGCAATCCACTCTATCGTTGGGATCTGATGCAGCAAAATGGCTTTGCCTTCTGGGTAGCACGGATGAAGACCCAGCTGCAGCTGTTTGATCTGATTCGCATTGACCATTTTAGCGGCTTTGAAGCCTTCTGGGAGATCCCGGCAGAGGAGGAGAATGCAGTTAAAGGTCGCTGGGTGAAGGCGCCAGGGGATGCCCTGTTTGAGCGGCTGCATGAGGTCTATGACCCTCTGCCGCTGGTGGCTGAAGATCTTGGTATTATCACCCCTGAGGTCACTGCACTGCGCAAGAAATACCAGCTCCCTGGCATGAAGATACTGCAGTTTGCCTTTTCAGGTGAGCCGGATAATCCCTATCTCCCCTTTAACCATTCAAAAAATTCGGTGGTGTACACGGGAACACATGATAATGACACCAGCCTGGGCTGGTATCTCAGCCTGGACAGTGACACAAGACAGTATGTTGATGAGTACCTCGGTCGTTCACTGGAGATCATGCCCTGGCCACTGATTCGCAGCGCTCTGGCCTCATCTGCACGCTTTGCCATTTTGCCGATGCAGGATCTATTGGCACTTGATGGGGCGCATCGTATGAATCTGCCTGGCACGGTTGAAGGCAATTGGGGTTGGCGTTTCAACTGGGATCAGGTGGAGCCGGATCTTGCAGCCCGTTTGCGTCGTAGAGTAAAGATGTACGGTCGTTTGGTCGAATAATAATATAGATAATATGAGGGATATGAGATGTCAAAAAGCGTAAGGAAGGTAGTATTTCCGGTAGCGGGGTTGGGTACACGGTTTCTCCCGGCCACCAAGGCCAGCCCAAAAGAGATGTTGCCGGTGGTTGATAAACCACTGATTCAATATGCGGTTGAAGAGGCCATAGCCGCCGGTGCAGAGGTGATGATCTTTGTCACGGGCCGTAACAAATATGCCATCTCCAACCATTTTGATACCGCCTATGAGCTGGAGAGTGAACTGGAAGAGCGGGGCAAGAAGAAGCTGTTGAATATGGTGCGCAGCATTGTGCCGCCCCATGTCTCCTGCGTCTTTATCCGCCAGTCCATGCCTTTGGGGCTGGGGCATGCGGTGCTCTGTGCAGAGCCGGTAGTGGGTGATGAGCCCTTTGCAGTCATTCTTGCAGATGATTTGATCGATGATGGTGGCAGTGGTTGTCTCTCCCAAATGGTCAAGGCCTTTTCAGATACAGGCAGTACCGTTTTAGGTGTGGAGCGGGTTGCAAAGGAAGAGACCGATAAGTACGGCATAGTCGATACTGAAGGTGACCAGCAGCTGCTCGAGGTGAAGGGGATTGTGGAGAAGCCAAAGCCAGAGGATGCGCCATCCAACCTGGCGGTGGTGGGTCGTTACATCCTGACCTCAGAGATCTTCACCCAGCTGGCACAGACAGGCCGTGGTGCCGGTGGTGAGATTCAGCTCACCGATGGTATCGCGCGATTGATGGAGAAGCAAAAGGTCTTTGCCTACCAGTTCAAAGGCAAGCGCTATGACTGTGGTAGCAAGTTGGGCTATCTGATGGCTACGGTAGATTATGCCCTGCAGCATCCTGAGCTGAAGGATGATTTTCAGGATTGGCTGGAGTCACGTTTTGGTTAAGGTAGCTGCACTTCTCACCAGGCTTTGTGTTACCTGGTGAGAAGTAGAGAAGTGGCAGCTATCGCTGTGAGTGAGTTGCCTTCATCTCTTCAACCTTCTCAAGCATCCTGCCTGCCTCAGCGCCTACACCACCATTGGGATCCAGCTCCTGTGCCTTGCGCAGTGGCGCTTCAGCCTCTTCGTAGCGGCCCAGTGACAGGAGAATGTACCCTTTGCTGAGTCTGGCAAATTTGTAGCTGGGGTTTGCGGCGGCTGATCTGTCCAGTGCATCCAATGCTGCTTGAGTGTTGCCGCTGTAATGGTAGGCAAGTCCCAGATCATTGAGGGTGTCAAAATTCTTGGGGTTAAGTGTTATAACACGCTCATAGATGGGAATGGCCTCATCAAAACGGCGTTGTTCAAAGTAGGCATCCCCCAGTGCGGCCAATAGATCAATATTGTCTGGATCATCAAACAGCCTGACTTTAAGCATCTCAATCACGGCATCCTGATTGGGCATGGTTGCCTGCATGCCAGGCTGAGCCTGCGGTGCAGGGGCAGATGCACCCTTGTTCTCACCCTCACAGCCCAATATAAAAAGTGCACAGGCCAGTAGCACCAAGGCAAGATAGCGCGTAGTGAATCTGTTCAGAACCCAGTATTTCATGCTTGAAAAAACTCCTGTGATAATGTGTTTAGATGGTAAACCGGATAAGGATGTAATAACGCAAGGCCTTGCCAATGATAATGAAGAGCAGAGAGGTTAACCAGCCCGTTTTTAACCAACCGGCGGCCAGACAGAGTGGATCACCGATAACAGGCAGCCAAGAGAAGAGCAATACCGGGCTGCCCCAATGTTGCAGTCTTTGAATGGCTGTCTGATGTTTCTGCTGCAACTGGTGTGCAGGAAAACGCCACACCAACCAGCGCCCCATGCCCCAACTGAGCATGCCCCCCAAGCTGTTGCCTGCTGTGGCAACAAGCAGCAGCATCACAGGTGGGCTGATCTGGCTGGCAGTCTGATAGATCAGTAGTGCTTCAGAGCCGCCAGGTAGCAGTGTGGAAGAGATAAGGGCACTGATGAACAGCTCCCAAAGTGGATGGTCTGTCATCTACCTTAAACGCATGTAAAACCGGGAATCTTGATTTGATGGTATTAATGTTAGGGTGGCTCTATACACCAAACCCTTTGACTGCTTGACTGACTGTAGCATAATTAATATTACAATAACTCCCTAACCCCTGCTCATGAGTAAACATCAAGTCAATAACCTACTGCACAGTGTGACCCTGGAGCAGATTATCAATAGCCTGGTTGAGCATTATGGCTGGGATGGGTTGGGCAAAAATATCGATATCCGGTGTTTTAATAGTGACCCTTCAGTAAAATCCAGCCTCAAGTTTCTGCGAAAGACACCTTGGGCAAGGAAGAGAGTAGAGAGCTTATATATTGCCACGCAAAAAAGTGTGTGGGTAAAAAAGTGATTTTTGATCAATCAGGGGCTACCTAAATGGATTTTCTTCAGGAAAATCTGCTGCTGGTTCTTGGTATTGCTGGCACTGTTCTAACGCTCATTGGCTCCATCATCGGTGCTGTTGCCAAGCTACGGAAGACGACGCTGGTCTTGATGGTGGCTGTAGCAATCTGTGCCATCGTCACTGCCCAGCAGGTGATCTCCTACAATGAGGTAAAACAGCAAGAAGCACTCAATGATAGCCGCCGCCAGCAGCAGGAGTTGTTGGAAGAGTCACGTGGTATCCTGATTGAAAAAATAAAAGAGAATGTGATCCAGACTCGAATTACTGTCGAGGGCATTGCTGCCAAACTGGAGACAACCCCGCTGGCGAAGGTCGGTACTGCGCTGGTCTCTGTTGATGATGATCCTCGCAGGGAGGGTGTGGGCAGAGTGCTCGCCTTTGGCAAGGGTTCGGCAGGTATGTGGCGGGTGTATGCGGATTGGGTTGATGAGGCCGCCAAACTACCGAACACCTGGGCATGTCTCTCTGTCACTATCAATGCCGGGCATCACTATGTCACTGGTATGCTGTTGGCCTATCTCTATACCTCAGATGCAACACGAAAAGTGATCAAACGTGTGATTAATAGCAACAGATGGAGAGATTTTCCTGATGCAGCGTTTATCGATAAGTATGGTCTTGCCACTCAGGGGGTGCGCTGTCTATTGGTTTATGAGGGTGACAAACGTCACCTGGTTGGCTTTGCTGATGCGGGCCAGTTTGCCAGCGAGCTGATGGCTTATCAACAACGTGGGTTGAGTCAGATGGTAGAAAAGACCCTTAATCGCCCTACTGATATCGGTCAGCTGCAACAGCGCTTTCCATCGGTCTCAACAAATGTGCTACCAAGTGCAGAGACCAAACCACTGGTACAACGCATGATTGAGGAGCAGATGGCTGAGGCGGCGGTATTGAAGGAGCGTCGCCCCTATCTGTTGCAGTTGGAGAAGATTATTAAGCTGGCGGTGGAGCCGCATTAAATCTCTCTGCGCTATCTGATGTTAAATGTTTTTTTAACGAAGCTATACCTGATGGGCGGATACTCTTTTAATCCATAACGGGATTCAAGCTTGTCGCGTGCCCTTTCGCTCAGGATCTGGTAAATGCCTTCCACCTCTACTTTTAATCCTTGATTGCGCTGGCCGCTGGGTATGGTTAACAGCAGGCTTCGGGTTTCCAGTGGTGCAATCCGGTTGTCACTCAGTTCAATCATGACGGGCTTCCAGATGATAATTCGCCGGATGTGAAGTTCTTCGGCCTGCAGCTCTTCGCCATCCTTATTGATAAGTCGGGCCGTAATGAAGACCTCCCGGTCTGGGTCGCCGGTGGGGAAGTTGTGTCCAGCACCGCTGTTGGTGATGTCGATCCTGATTTGATTGTTGGTGACAGGTGTAGCTGCGATGGTCAAAGCCTTTGCCACCTGTTCAGGGCTATTGCCCCCTCGCCATAGATGGCGCCCATTTTTGAGACGCTTTTGACCTGCCATTAGTGGCCGCGTGACTTCAGGCATATGGCAGGTTTGGCAGCGATAGCCTTTTTTTATATAGGGGCCATCTTTCCACTCACCACCCGTGCCGCATATCCCTGATCGCAGAAAGGAGAAGGGTTTTGCCGCCACCTCATGACAATCCAGACAGATGGACTCGGAGAGAAAACGTTCATCAAAGGCGACGGGGTGAGGGGCATTGAGTTGCTCGGCAGAGTAGGGGCCATAGATGATGCCATCCCGTAGATGGCAGGCCGCACAGGTGATTCCTTCCTGTTGCAGTTCAGCATCAAAACGGTTGTTGGCTGCAAATTGTGGCTGACTGAAGTTGCCATTTTCAAATCGGGCTATGCGTTGTTCCAGCTGGTTTTCAAGTGGGGTATGACAGGTCAGGCAGCTCCATTCATGCTTATCCTTTCGCCAATAAGCCTGAAAGAAGGGGTCGGTATAGGCTGCGGAATGCATGCTGGTGCGCCACTCTGCATAGATCTCCTGATGACAGCTGCCGCATGTTTTAGCCTTGAGTGATGCTAAACCCCGAGGTATCTCCTGATAGGGAACACCCACTGCTGTGGTCTGGTCGAGGTCGTAGATCAGGGTTTGCCTGAAGCTGGCATAGATCAATGTTATGGCTATGAGTGCAGCAATAATCAGGCTTTTTTTCATCTGATCAGTAGGTAGAGGCTAAAGAGGCTTTAGGTTGAACCAGGTTGAGTAGTTTACAGGTGATATGCTCCAGCCCATAAAGTATTTTTGGGCTGGAGCAGACACAGATAAGCGACCTTGGGGGGTCTCATCCAATAAGGATTAAATTATTCAAAGGGTGCTGGTCGCAGTGTCGTATCAGAAGAGGGCGGCAGGATCGGCAGCATGAATGATGGTTGTTCACCTGTAAGCGTCTTCAAAAATGCAACGATCTTCATTTTCTCTTCATTCGTAAATTGCTTCCCAAGTTGTACGCGACCCATAATATCGACGGCCTCCATCAGTGTGGCGGCTCCACCATCGTGAAAGTAGGGGTATGTCAGCTCAACATTACGTAGCGTTGGGACTTTAAATTTAAGGCGGTCTGACTCCTTGCCGGTTACCGCAAATCGCCCTTCAGCTTTACTGGCTGTTTTATAGGGTGCAACCATGCCCATCTTCTGGTAGGAATTTCCACCGACCGCCGAGCCATTATGGCAAGCAACACAACCGCTTTGCTTGAACAGCGTGTAGCCTGCCAGCTCATCGTTGCTTAAGGCACTATCATCTCCCAGCAACCACTTGTCAAAGCGTGAGTTCGGTGTTACCAGTGTCTCCTCAAATGTTGCAATGGCTTTGGTTACACCGTCAATATCAATCTTGCCAGAACCGAATACCTGCTGGTATTCAGTCACATAACCCGGGATAGACTGAAGGACACCGACTGCAAGCTCATGGGTAAAACCCATCTCCCCAGGATTGGCGATGGGGCCTCCGGCCTGCTCTTGCAAATCCTTTGCCCGGCCATCCCAGAACTGGGCCAGATTAAGACTGGAATTAAGTACAGTTGGTGCATTGATTGGGCCTTGGTTCCACTTATGACCAATTGAGCTCTGGATATTATCTGTGCCGCCCATGCTTAGATTATGGCAAGAGTTGCAGGAGATGAAACCGGACTTGGAGATGCGTGGATCAAAAAAGAGCTTCTTGCCCAACTCAGCCATTGCCAGATTAATCACTTTGATCGGAGCGATGGGTTGAATGGGTTCTTTTCTGGGTGAGCCCGCCCATGCTGTGGATATCCCTGCAGTGATAGCTAATGCACAACCTATGGCAGTCAGTTTTTTATATGTCATTTGGGTCTCCTTTGGAGAGGCTGTAAAAAAGTTGATCTTAATCTCTATCCGGACGTTTCATGAAACATCCGGGTGTAAACTGTGGATGAATCTTAGGGGTTACGGCATAATTGATCCAATTGATTTTTTATGTTTCTCCATTCGGTATTTTCGATTAATGAACCTGCCTACTATTCGCCAGCTTCAATATCTGGTTGCTGTGATTGAGCTTCGTCATTTTGGCAAGGCGGCTGAGCGCTGCTTTGTAACCCAATCAACCCTGAGCGCTGGTATTCAGGAGCTGGAGACCCTGCTGGGTGTAAAGCTGCTGGAACGAACCAAACGCAAGGTCATTCCCACCCGGCTTGGGATGGAGTTGCTGGAAAAGAGTCAGCAGCTACTTAAATTGGCGGCTGAAATGGTCGATATTGCGCACTCTGATGCCCGGCTACTGAGCGGCCGTCTGCGGCTGGGTGTCATACCCACTATCAGCCCTTTCCTGCTGCCGCGGGTACTGCCGGGGATTCGGGAGCGTTTTTCTGCGCTGGAGTTGTTCTTATTAGAGGATCAGACAGCCCGTCTGCTGGAGCGCCTGGCAACAGGGGACCTGGATGCTGCAATCCTGGCGCTGCCTTACGATATCGGGAATCTTGAAAGTGAGGTTTTTTGGGATGAAAACTTTTGGGTGGCATTTCCCAAGAATCATAGATTGAGTGCTGGTGGCTCGGTTACTTCCAAGGATCTCCCTGTTGATGAGCTGCTGCTGTTAGAGGAGGGCCACTGTTTCCGTGACCACGCACTTACTGCCTGCCACATGCAGGAGTTACGCTACAGCGCTGCCTTTCAGGGCACCAGTCTCTACACGCTTATTCAGATGGTGGCAGGTGGTCAGGGCATCACCTTTATCCCTGAAATGGCTATTGATTCAGAGCTGATGAAACAGAGCAATATCAGCTTTCGACCACTATCAGAGCGTGGGCCGCACCGTCAAATCAGCCTGGTCTGGAGACCCAGTTTTCACCGCAAGCAGGATCTCCATCTCTTAGCAGAATGTATGGGTGAGGTGCTTGCAATGACCTGCACCGCAAGAGAATAAAAATCTTTGCCGCAAGCAGAAGGGGTATTAAGAATTCAGGAGTCAGAAGAATAGAGCCAAGTAGGGTGCGTTATATGCACCATTGCGATGTATTGCTCACCAAGCCATCTTTTACCCAAATACCCAAACAGCGGGCACTAGGAGTCTGTCGGATTTAGCGACGTATCCCTATAGAATAGGCTCATCGTACCAAGAAGAGATCGACATCACCATGTCAGGCAAATTCCAGCCCATCAATCGAGATACCGCGTACCTGTTGCCGCCCTCACTACAAGA
>JAJRZI010000009.1 GCA_024275295.1 Gammaproteobacteria bacterium
ACAAGGAGCAATATACCTGGAGAAAAGGCCTGCATCTCAGCAGAAAATGTAATTTCCCGAACCAAAATTTTGGAGGCGGGTATCGAACCGACACAGAGTATTTCTGCGTCAGACAGTTAAACCCGACAGACTCCTAGAAAACCAATTGCACTAAACATCATCAAACTCAATGCCACTGGTGCGTATCTTTGAATTATCCCTGCCAATGGAGAACCTCTTACCTATATTTTGTTGCTGCAAGCCCAATCAATATCTTTTCTTGTCACTGATTTTATAACCCTCTCGATCAGGTTTCCATCCCCAGGCATAAGACTGAAGATTACGAATAGCCGCCCACAACGCCTCATCATATGATTTATCACTAAACCCGCAGCCATAGGTGGTTCTATCCCATCCACGCGCACTCTTATAATTACTCTTAATGATGATCACGTAGGCATGTTCCAGCTCTGTCGTAATCTGTGGAAATAGATATTTATAACCCAGCTTCCGCAATTTCTGCTTTGCTTGAGCCAGCGCCACTTCAGCTGACTCGGGTGAATGCACCCATTCAATCGCCTTGGAGTCTCCCTTATCCTTGGCAATTACACAGGCCGCACCCGCCATTGCATCTCCAGACAGGGGCAACCATAAGAACAACCCGATAAGGCATGCTGATAAACAGTAGATTTTCACAAACAGCTCCTATTCATAACAAATATACCCGGAGGGATGGCACTGAAAAAGGATTCCAACTATCCTTAGAAGTATAGGAGTTATCACTCATGAATTCACAACAAGAACAACTGCACTTTTCACAAGTCCATATCGATGCGGCACGCAATGCTACAGACGATTTCAATGCCTTTCATGACCCCTATAAGTGGAATGCCATCCACGGCAATCCCTTTGGATCACCCATTGCATTGGGTTTTCAGCTGGAAGCCCTGATCGAATCCAGAATCAAACAGTTTCGTGAAGAGCATCATGAGACTGCACTGCTTGCAAAACATAATCTACACTTCTCCAACTTCCAGATCTCATTTGCTGATGCCGTACTGCCTGATGAGGCATTTGAGATCACCATCAAGCCCACGGCCAACCATATCGACAACAAGGCACAAATAGGCAACCGCATCGCTATCCGCAAGGGACGCCGCTTAGTGGTGATGGGGTATCAGCGGGAATCACAGGAGCCGCTGATCGCTCCAGGCGCCGATTTTTCGGCCATCGGAGATCTCCGATCCATCAGTGACCGCAGCCATATAATGGATGGTCGTTATTTTCTAAAACGGAAATTTATGAATACCAGCAATGGCAAAAACTTCCTGGTTGGCTCGCTGGTTGACCAACACCTTTACTTTGACGAACTGGAGGATCGGGTTGAGTTCCCCGGCATGTTTCCTGTCGCCCTGCTCTCTTGCGCCCTGCTGGAAAAGGTCAAACAGGCGGGACACGATTTCTATGGCAAACCCATGGTTTACACTCAACACGCCCTGTCGATAGATCGCCGGCATCTGTCCACGCTACGCAGCAATGATTGCCTGCACATGCTGGTGCAGGGGCCAGAAACGGTGGCACCAGAAAAAGGATTGGGCAGAATGGATATTCCACAGACCGCTTACAACTGCTTTGGCCTCATCCACGACAACCAGATTCTCTACCGCGCCAGAGTCCATATGGCGCTACTGGAAGATGTCATTGCCACATCCAAGGCAGCCTGACACCCCGCCAGACCCACCCACATTGCCAGTTGGCCTCTTTTTGCTATAGAATGCGCGACTTTTTTGCGCCGCCCCAGACTCTTTTCATACGTCTGAAAATCACACCTGTTCTTGGAGACATAGCTTGCAATTCATTCCCGGCCAACGATGGACCAGCAATACCGAACCTGAACTGGGACTTGGCACCCTGCTGGCGATTGAAGGGCGCACTGTCCGCATCATCTTTCTTGCCACCGGCGACATCCGCAACTACGCCATTGGCAACATGCCGCTGAGCCGGGTCAGATTTGAGTCGGGTGATCGGGTCGAAAGCCACGAAGGCTGGTTTCTAAACATTGAGCAGGTCACTGAGGAGAACGGGCTACTTATCTATCAGGGAAAGCGGGATGATGGCAGCAACAGCCTCCTGGCCGAAGGAGAGCTGAGCAACTTTATCCAGTTCAACAAGCCTCAAGAACGGCTCTTTGCCGGGCAGATCGACGAAGACCGCTGGTTTGAACTGCGCTATGAGACCCTGCAGCAGATCAACCGGCTGGAGCAGTCACTCGTACTCGGCCTCGGTGGCGGACGCACCAGCCTGCTGCCACCCCAGCTCTACATCGCCCATGAGGTCGCCCATCGGCACGCCCCCCGCGTACTGCTGGCAGACGAGGTTGGACTTGGCAAAACCATTGAGGCCTGTCTGATCCTGCATCACCAGCTGCTCACCGGTCGTACCCAACGCGCCCTGATCGTGGTGCCTGAACCCCTGATGCACCAATGGTTGGTTGAGCTGCTGCGCCGTTTCAACCTTCATTTCAGCATCTTTGACGAGCAGCGATGCCAGGCCATCGAGACATCAGGCCAGGCCACCAACCCCTTCCAGGCAGAACAGTTGGTGCTCTGCAGTCTGGAGCTGTTCACCCAGTCACAGCAACGTCAGCAGCAGGTTATACAAGGCGAGTGGGATCTGCTCATTGTGGATGAGGCTCATCATCTGAAGTGGTCAGAGACCGATAGCAGCCCTGAATACCAAATTATTGAGCAGCTGGCCAAACACACATTGGGCGTACTGCTACTCACCGCCACCCCGGAACAACTTGGGCGCGCCGGACACTTCGCCCGCCTGCGGCTACTCGACCCCGACCGCTTCTATGACCTCAACAGCTTCCGTGAGGAGGAGGCACTCTACGAACCCATCGCAGATGCAGTAGAGAAACTCCTGGCAGATGAACCACTTCCCACCCAGAGCACCCAACACCTGTTAAAGAGCCTGGGCGAAGAGGATGCAGCACCTCTCCTGCAACAGTTGAATGACAATGCAATCGACACCGCACAGCGCAAAGAGTCACGCAACAGACTCATTGAGATGCTACTCGATCAACACGGCACCGGCCGCGTGCTGTTCCGCAACACCCGCAGCCAGGTCAAAGGGTTCCCAAAACGAAGACTTCTGCCTCACCCACTCACACAAACAGACGGCACCACAGATCCGCGCATAGATTGGCTGATCCAGACCCTGCGTTCACACAAAGAGAAAAAGATTCTACTGATCTGTGCCAAAGCCAAGACGGCCGTCCAACTGGAAAAAACACTGCGCACCCGTGAAGGTATCCGTAGCGCTCTCTTCCATGAAGGCATGAGTATCATCGAACGTGATCGTGCCGCCGCCTGGTTTGCCGACCCAGAAGATGGCGTGCAGCTACTGCTCTGTTCCGAGATTGGCAGTGAGGGACGTAACTTTCAGTTCGCACACCATCTGATACTGTTTGATCTGCCACTGGACCCCGACCTGCTGGAGCAACGCATCGGTCGTCTGGATCGCATCGGCCAACGGGAGACCATTCAAATCCATGTACCCGTTATTGAAGGGAGCAAGCAAGAGATACTGCAACGCTGGTTCCACGAAGGACTTAATGCCTTTGAGGATATCTGTCCTGCCGGTCATAAGATCTTCAGTGATCTCCACCCTGCCCTGACAGCGGCGCTGGAATCCCCCGAAGATATCCGCAAGGTCAATGACCTGATCAACACCACACGCAAGCAACACGCCTTGGCTCACGAGGCGCTGAAACGGGGACGCGATCACCTGTTAGAGCTAAACTCCTGCCGCAAAGAGATCGCCAACAAACTGCGTGCCGAGATTGAAGCCATCGATAACAGCCCCACCCTGGCAGGCTACATGCAACGCCTGTTTGACTGTTTCGCCATTGAGCTGGAAGAGCACTCAGCAGGCAGCCACATCATCCGCCCATCCGATCACATGCAGTGTGACAACTTCCCCTGCCTGCCCGCAGAAGGGCTGACATTCACCTACCAGCGCAATATCGCACTCAGCCATGAAGATCGCCACTTCCTCACCTGGGAACACCCCATGGTGCAGGATGCCATGGAGATGGTCATCAGCAGTGAGACCGGCAACTGTGCCGTTACCACGGCCAAGCACCCTGCAATTGAACCGGGCACCCTGCTACTGGAGACCCTGTTTCTACTGGAGTGTGTCGCACCCAAAGCGCTACGGGCTGGCCGCTTCCTGCCGCCCACCACACTCAGACTGGTGCTTGATGAAGCGTTCACCGAACGCGGCAACAGCCTGAGTCATGCTGATCTTTCAAAGGAAGGGCCGCCGATAGATCGTAACGGTGCCGCTGAGATCGCTCGCAAACGTCGTTCACAGATCATCAAAATGCTAAGCAAAGCCGAGCAGGAAGCCACAGAGCAGACACCTGCCATTGTCCGTCAGGCGCTGAATCAGACCCTGGCAACTTACACCAGCGAAATCCGCCGCCTGGCAGCCCTGAAGCGGGTCAACCCAAATGTACGTGATGATGAGATCGAGATGCTCCAGCAAGAGCTACGTTCACTGCATCAACACATACAAGGGGCGCGCCTGCGCCTGGAAGCTGTGCGCGTTGTTGTTGGCTGTTAAAATTTATTCAAGATCAGCCAGTTAAAATTATTTTGCCCTGGATCAGAGCTTAACCTTGACCCAACCCAACGGGGGCATTATTATACGCGGCCTCAACACCATTCCCCGGTAGCTCAGTCGGTAGAGCGGGTGACTGTTAATCACTAGGTCGGCAGTTCGAGCCTGTCCCGGGGAGCCATATGAGATAAGGGCTTAGCTGAATTCAGCTAGGCCCTTTTTGTTTGGGGCTACGTTTAGAATAAGGGCCGTAATCCTGGACTGATCAGGAACACTTGGAATCTCCACAATTCAAACAAGTCAAACAACCATCCATCTGAATCATCGCCTTGGTATTACACTTTTTGCATAGCTGTGCGCCATCAGGAAATTCACTGCCATGCTCGTTATCCTTCATCTGGATGGAGGATTCAAACTGTTCGCGCTTCTCGTCCAAAATTTTCTGTTGATGCTCGCTGGGCGTCTCCTCCTTGAGCATGCCAATCATCACCAGATGGCAGTAGATGACATCACCGATCTCAGCCACCAGTGATGGCATAAACTTGCCGCCTTTTTTGAAGTAGCCGCCACTGGGGTCAAACACCGAACGCAGCTCTTCCACCAGAAAGGTAACATCACCACCCTTGCGAAATACGGCTGAGATAATCCGGGTCAGCGCCACAATCCACTGGAAGTGATCCATGTTTTTGGAGTTGATGAAAACCTCAAACGGCCGCCGCACCTCATGGGGTGTGCCCTGGTTCAGGATGATGTCGTTGATCGTGACATAGAGTGCATGGTCGGAGAGCGGTGTTTTGATCTTGTAGGTGGATCCAAACAGCATCTCTGGCCGGGCGACCTTTTCATGCATCTGCACGATATTGCTCTCCTGCTCCTGGGCTTGGGCCTGTTCGGCATTTGCCTTTGCATCCTCTTCCTTAAGAACAGTGTAACCCGCAATTTTCTGATCAATTTTGATAGCCATTGTCATAACCTTTATTCAGCGCGCAATAAATGCTGCTTTAGAATTTTCCGTAGTACCCTTCCTTCAGGGCATCAAAGAGATTGGCGGCGGTGTGCGTCTCGCCATCATACTCAATCTCTTCATTACCTTTGACCTCTACCACTGAACCATCGGCCAGCGTGAAGCAGTAGGTCGTGTTTTCCAGATCCTGCTCTTTTACCAACACCCCCTGGAACGCCTCCGGGTTGAAGCGGAAGGTGGTGCAACCCTTCAACCCCTGCTCATAGGCGTAGAGGTAGATATCTTTGAAATCCTCGTAGGGGTAATCCGTCGGCACATTGGCCGTCTTTGAGATGGATGAGTCGATCCACTTCTGCGCTGCGGCCTGCACATCGACATGCTGTTTGGGACTGATATCGTCTGCAGCGATGAAGTAGTCCGGCAGTTGCTCACTCTCGATTTCGGAATAGGGCATCGCAGCAGCATTGACCAGCTCACGATAGGCCAGCAGCTCATAGCTGAAGACATCGACCTTCTCTTTGCTCTTCTTCCCTTCACGGATGATATTGCGTGCGTAATGGTGGGCAAAGCTGGGTTCAATGCCATTACTGGCATTATTGGCCAGCGACAGTGAAATGGTGCCGGTGGGCGCAATGGAGCTGTGGTGACTGAAGCGGCTGCCCGTCTCTGACAGCGCCTCCACCAGTGCGGGATCTTCCTTCGCCAGCTGCTGCATATAACGGCTGTATTTGGAGAAGAGCACCCGGCCTTTGAGGCTATCGCCAATCTGCCAGCCATCCACCACCATCTCTGGGCGCCGGGAGAGCATCTCTGGGGTAACGATAAAATCTTCATCCATAATGGGCGCAGCACCCTTCTCATTGGCCAGTTCCAGGCCGGCTTTCCACCCTTCCAGGGCTAAGGTCTTGGTGACCTTCTCAGTAAATTCGAGCGACTCATCAGAGCCATATTTCATGCACATCATGGTCATGGTGGAGCCAAGCCCCAGGTAACCCATGCCGTGACGGCGTTTGCGCATGATCTCATCACGCTGTTCCTGCAGCGGCAGGCCATTAACCTCTACCACATTGTCCAGCATGCGGGTGAAGACGGCAATCACCTCGCCAAAGCTCTCCCAGTCAAAGTGGGCCTCCGGGGTAAAGGGCTTGCGCACAAACTTGGTCAGATTGATAGAACCCAGCAGGCAGGCACCGTAAGGTGGCAACGGCTGTTCGCCACAAGGATTGGTGGCGCGGACATTCTCGCAGAACCAGTTGTTGTTCATCTCATTGACCTTGTCGATCAGGATGAAGCCCGGCTCCGCATAATCATAGGTGGAACCCATGATGACATCCCACAGACGACGGGCGCGGATGATCTTGTAGACCTTACAGGCAATCAGGCCGGTCTCGTCGGTGATGTAGCCGTTCTTGTCCGGCCACTCACGCCATACGACCTGCTCGGCATTGCCCAGATCCAGCTTATCGTCCGCCACCTCTTTCTCGGTGACCGGGAAGGCCAGCTCCCAACTGCTGTCATTCTTGACCGCTTCCATGAACTCCTCGGTGATCAGCAGCGAGAGGTTGAACTGGCGCAGGCGGCCATCCTCACGCTTGGCGCAGATGAAATCCATCACATCGGGATGCCCGATATCAAAGGTGGCCATCTGCGCACCACGGCGACCACCGGCCGATGAGACGGTGAAACACATCTTGTCGTAGATATCCATAAAGGAGAGCGGCCCGGAGGTGTAGGCACCTGCACCACTGACGTAGGCTCCTTTGGGGCGCAGAGTTGAGAACTCATAGCCAATGCCGCAACCTGCCTTCAGCGTCAGACCCGCCTCATGCACCTTGCCGAGGATGTCGTTCATTGAATCGGTCACCATACCGGAGACGGTACAGTTGATGGTGGAGGTCGCAGGTTTGTAGGCCTGGGCGCCCGCATTTGAGGTGATGCGGCCAGCCGGAATAGCACCATTGCGCAACGCCCAGAGGAAGCGTTCCTCCCATTCATGCTGTTTCTCAGGGCCGCCCTCTTCGATCTCGGCCAATGCCCTGGCCACACGGCGGTAGGTGCCATCGACATCGGCATCCACTGCTTCACCGTCTTTGGTCTTGAGGCGGTACTTGGTATTCCAGATATCCTGGGAGGCTGCTTGTAGTGGAATATCAATCGTCATGGCTGATGGAACAGCTTTAAGATGAGCGGTCTTCATTTTTGAGAACCCTGATCAAGTTAAGTTTGCTATAGCAGACCGACATATCAGCCACCCTTTTTGGTGGATATATGGCAACTGCCAGGAATAAGTTTTTATTCAAAAACGTAGTACAGCCAAAAAGTTTGCTGCTAATAACTTAGGAGTAGACTTGAAAGGGCCAAATGTCAACAACTTAAAAACCGCGCACCCTATATATTGTATATATTATCGCCTATCCAGACTGCAAAACACAATATGTTGTGTTTGCGAGAAGAAGCCTAAGCCTATCAAAAGCGGCTGTCAAGTCTCCTAAAATAGGGGTAATTTACCAAGAAACAGCTGCTACAACAGAGAGATAATGGCGATATCCCGACCGCCGGTAAGTAAAATTTTTTTAAAATTGTGGCTGTTCAGCCGCTTTGTAGGGCTGCATATTGAGGAGCGCGGGGAGGCTTGTGAAGGGTTATTAATCCGTAATATCTTCGAATAGGATGCTGGAGAGATAACGCTCACCCGAATCCGGCATGATGGCCACGATGGTCTTGCCTGCAAATTCAGGTTGCCGCGCCAAACGCGCTGCAACAGCTGCGGCCGCACCACAAGAGATACCGGAGAGGATACCCTCTTCCGTCGCCAGACGGCGGGCAAACTCAATGGCCTCTTCATTCTCGACCTGCTCTACCCGATCTACAATCGAGAGATCCAGCGCATCAGGAATAAAACCCGCGCCAATCCCCTGGATCTTGTGCGGGCCTGGGGTCAGCTCTTCACCGGCCAGCGCCTGGGCGATGACCGGGCTGGCGGTCGGCTCTACCGCGACGGAGAGGATATCCCTGCCACAGGTTTTTTTGATGTAGCGCGAAATGCCGGTGATGGTACCGCCAGTTCCAACGCCTGAGATCAGCACATCAATCTGACCATCGGTGGCATCCCAGATCTCTGGCCCCGTGGTCTGCTCATGGATTGCCGGATTGGCAGGGTTCTTGAACTGCTGTGGCAAGTAGTAGTGATCAGTATCCTGCGCCACAATCTCCTCTGCCTTGGCGATGGCGCCCGGCATGCCTTTAGCACCTGCAGTCAACACCAGATTAGCACCCAGTGCCTTGAGCACTTTGCGGCGCTCCAGGCTCATAGTATCTGGCATCACCAGGGTGATGTCGTAGCCACGAGAGGCGCAGACAAAGGCCAATGCAATACCGGTATTACCACTGGTTGGCTCAACCACCGCCATGCCCGGTTTGAGCAGCCCCTGTTTTTCAGCCTCCCAAACCATGGCGGCACCAATCCGGCACTTTACAGAATAGGCTGGATTGCGGCCTTCAATCTTGGCCAGCACCAGTGCCTTATCCGCATCAACTACCTTGTTCAGTTTGATCAGTGGAGTGTTGCCGATAGAGAGCGAGTTATCTTCAAAATAGTTCATGCGATATCTTCCTTACCTGAATTAGATTGGATACAAAAGGCACAGTTTTTTGATATTCAACTTTTTTCCGCTTAATTTCAATACCTCGATTGCGTGTAGCGGGTCACCAAACTCATCTCATCTGTTGCCACCGGCAGTGCAATGCGAACCTGGTAGCCACTCCCCAGCGCCTCATGCAGTGGCTTGCCGTTCTTGTCCAGCATCGCATCAAGGGTGAATGTATGATTGCCTGTAGAGGTCAGCAGCTCCAGGCGATCACCAACCGCAAATTTGTTTTTTACCTCGATCCCGGTCAGGCCATCGCTATCCGGCTGGCCCAGCACCTCACCGACAAAGATCTGCCGCTCACTCTCCGAGCTGTTTTGGCGGTAGTTCTGCAGCTGTTCACTCTCATGACGCTCATAGAAACCATCGGTGTAACCACGATTAGCCAGATTCTCCAGCTCTGCCATCAGCCCCACCTGGAAGGAGCGATGCGCCACGGCATCGTCAATCGCACGGCGATAGACCTGGGTAGTGCGGGCCGCGTAGTAGTGGGATTTTGTCCGCCCCTCGATCTTCAGGCTGTCCACCCCAATCTGCACCAGCCGCTCCACATGCTCCACTGCTCGCAGATCCTTGGAGTTCATAATATAGGTGCCGTGCTCATCCTCTTCGATGGGCATCATCTCGCCTGGCCGCTCCCGCTCTTCCAGAAAAAAGGTTTCATCTGCCTTTGGATTGCGTTTCTGCCCCGTGTCCGATTCAGCCACCTTGTACTCCCAGCGGCAGGAGTTGGTGCAGGCACCCTGATTGGCGTCCCGGTGATTGAAATAGCCAGAGAGCATGCAACGCCCCGAGTAGGCAATACAGAGTGCCCCGTGCACAAAGACCTCCAGCTCCATATCCGGGCACTGCTGGCGGATCTCCTCCACCTCATCCAGCGACAGTTCTCTCGATAGAATCACCCGCTTGATACCCACCCCCTGCCAAAACTTCACCGCTGCCGCATTCACCGTATTGGCTTGCACCGACAGATGCACTGTCAGCTCCGGCCAACGCTCCCGCACCAGCATGATCAGGCCGGGATCCGCCATGATCAACGCATCCGGCCCCATCGCCACCACCGGCTCCAGATCGGCAATAAAGGTCTTCAGCTTGGCCCCGTGCGGCATTAGGTTGCAGGTGATAAAAAACTGCCTGCCCAGCGCATGCGCCTCATCAATCCCCAACTGCAGATTGCCTTCCCGAAAATCATTATTCCGCACCCGCAGGCTGTAACGCGGCAACCCCGCATAGACGGCATCCGCCCCGTAGGCAAAGGCGTAACGCATATTTTTCAGGGTGCCCGCAGGGGCGAGGAGTTCGGGGTTTTTCATAAGGAAGATTCCGGCCTACAGATTATCGGGGAGCGAATTGTATATAATAAGCGCTTTAACAGCGAATATTGCTTATGCCAGAAGGCCCGGAAATACGTCGTGCAGCTGATAATTTAGCAACGGCCATCAAAGATAAAACAGCCAAAGAGGTCTTCTTTGGTCAGGATCATTTGAAGCCATTTGAAAAACTATTGAGTGGTGAAAAAATCTGGGCAGTAGAGACCCGGGGCAAGGCCATTCTGACCCGTTTCAGCAATGGCCTGAATATCTACAGCCACAACCAGCTCTATGGCCGCTGGCATACAGGGGCGGCCTATGAGTTTCCAGACAGCTCAAGGCAACTGCGGCTGGCCATCCACAACGATACACACTCTGCCCTGCTTTACAGCGCCTCTGATATTGCGGTACTGAACGAGAGTGAGCTGGCAGACCATCCATTCCTGCAAAAACTGGGACCGGATGTGCTGTCAGCCGACATAACCCAAGAGCAGATTATTGAGCGCTTGCTCCACCCCAAATACCATCGCCGTCAACTTGGCGGCATCCTGACCGATCAATCCTTCCTGGCCGGCCTGGGCAACTATTTACGCTGTGAGATCCTTTTTGTAACCGGGCTGGCAGCAAAAACCACAGCGCAACAATGCGGCCCCGGAAAGTTGGCCCAACTTGCGCAAGCCATTCTTGAATTATCGCAGCAATCCTATAACACAGGCGGCATTACCAATGACCACCAACATGCCAAACAGTTGATGGATGAAGGGGCCAGCTTTGAGGATGCACGCTTCCATGTTTTTCGTAGAGTCGGAAAACCCTGTTACCACTGCAACACACCGATAGAAAAAACCACAGCCAATGGGCAGGGCCTTTACTTTTGTCCCAACTGTCAGAGCCGCTGCTATCTGGACAGATGACTCTTCTCCGCAGCACATTGAAGGTTTCGCATTATTTCATGCAGTCGCCTATCTATTTCTATACCCGCCTCAAAATTATTTATCGTTTTATCAACACCGGATTGAATAATATTATGCAGGTGCAGCTCCTGCTCTTCCGTCAGCCCCAGAGATAAAAACGACTCCTCCAACTGCTGCATAACAGCATCCATTATCTGTATGTTTTTCTCTTTCTGATCCTGTTGTATTTTCTCAATCTCCTGCAGCGCACTGTTTGAATCAAATGCCAACTCCTGCAAACGGCTTCTGTTTTCTATGACATGCCGCTCTATCTCAAGCGCCTGCAATTTTGACTCCGCACCCTCTGCCAACAGGGCTACATTGTCACGGATTCTGCCACATTTATCAGGGTCATCCAGCGGCATATTTTTTATCAAAAGCGAGACATCACCAAAGTTCATGATCAATCTCCCACCATGTTCCATTATCCGCCCCTGGTCACTTAAACGTGACAGCAGTTCCTGCTCCAGTGGGGATGCCGGCCCGGTATTATTTATATTGATTGTCTCTACTGCTGAACGCATCTGCACACTGCACTGAAGTGAATAGCGTGCTATGGCTTCAACCACATGCTGCGCCAGGTCTGTGATGTTGCTGATGGTAAAACTGTGTCTAAGAAATTCCAATACCACACCCAGCTCACCTGCACTGGTCATGGCTGTCATAGCCGTTTCTATAGCCGATGTTTTTTCTTTCTCAAGCGCATGCTGGCGTTGCCTGTTGTTGATCGCCAACTGCACCTTTTGTACAAGTTCGCTGGGTGAAAAGGGCTTGATGACATAATCAGAACCACCCGCCTCATAGCCCGCCAGCTTCTCATCTGTCGAATCATGTGCAGAGACGAAAATAACATCCACATCCTTGGTATGTGGGTCGCTTTTTATCCGGCGACAGGTCTCATAGCCATCCATTCCCGGCATCATCACATCCATCAGAATGACATTTGGTGCCGACTGTTTGGCTAATATCTCCAGCGCCTTCTCTCCACTGGTTGCAGCCAGCACCGCATAATCATCTTTCAGGTTTTCCATCAGAAAATGAATATCATCAGGTGAGTCATCCACAATCAATATTCTGTCTTTCTCAGTACTCATCATAAATTCCCCGTTTGCATCAGCCACCCGTAATTCACGCTTTGATTTGTTGGATACTCTTTTTGGCTGCCTCTATATCAAAGCCATTCAAAGCGCTTTCCAGACCTTCAAACCAGGCAGCAGACAGAGATCCGCCAATACACCCCTTTAACCTGTGAAGGCAGTTCTGGGCCTCACCAAGATCTGTATCCAGATAATCTTCCATCTGCTTAAGCAGCGCATGCAGTGCATCAGCATCAATATCTTGCGGGGCAGAGGGTGTTTCATCCGATGATGCTTCATCCTCTTCCAGCACCATTAGCCCTGTCATCACGGTCTGCTGCTCTCTCCGCAGGTCATCCATTCCGGCCAACGCTTCTGCTGTGTTATTGGAACGGCAGGCAGCCTCCATTGATGCCGCATGTTGAAACAGCGCTTCAGCACCGATGTTACCGCTGCTGCCTTTTAAGGTATGCGCCAGGCGTGCCGCCTCTTCCAGTTGACCCTGCCTGATATGCGCTTCGATGGTATCGACGATGGCAGACTGTTTTTGGCGAAAGCCCTTTAAGATCCTTTTATAGGCCGCCCAGTTACCACGGATACGCTGCAGGCCAGCTGCCAAATTGATTCCCGGCAACTCCGGCAGGGTATCGGCATCGGGCCTGTTTTTTAGGTTGCCGCCTTCACTCCCTGGTTTTTTTTCCGGTTTGACCCACTGGGATAACACCTGAAAAAGCTCCTCCTGACTAAACGGTTTGGTCACATGCTCGTTCATCCCGGCAGAGAGGCTCTTTTCCCGATCACCACTGAGTGCATGCGCGGTCATGGCTATAATCGGAAGCTCGGCATAGGCTCCACCCAGTGCGCGGATATGTTGGGTTGCCTCGATCCCATCCATGACCGGCATCTGAATATCCATCAGGACGGCATCGTAGTTTCGTTTCTGCACCGCTTGCAGTGCCTCCAGGCCGTTCTCTACGGTATCGAGAGCGAAGCCCACATCAGAGAGGATCTCCTCTGCCACCTGTTGGTTGATTTCGTTGTCTTCCACCAGCAACAGCTGCCGGCCACCAAACCACCAGGCATCAGCCGGTGTATGATTGTCAGCCGGGGAGGCTTCCATCTGCATTTCACCAAGCAATAACAGTAATTTGTCATGGAGTTCCGAGGGTCGCACAGGTTTGGTCATCCAGCCATCCAGTTCCGGCACCTCATCACTACAATCCATTGAACCGAGCATCAGCAATCGCATCCCGCTCAGCCCCTTATCCGCCCGAATGGCCCGTGCCAGCTCAACCCCATTCATCTCTGGCATCTGCATGTCCAGCAGCGCTATGTCGTATGGCTGGTTTGCGGTTGCAGCAGCGCGTAGTTGATGTAGTGCATCAGCCCCGCCTGCGGCTTCCCCAATGCCATCAACCTGCCAGCTTCCCAGAATACTCATGAGCACTTCTCGATTGGTCTTATTATCGTCCACCACCAAAATGCGCTGTTTGGGCAACAATTCAGAGTCCTGATCCATTTGCCGGGCATCACCCACGGCCTTTAACGGCAGGCAAAAACTGAATTTCGAGCCGTGACCGGGCCTGCTTTCCACCTTTAGATCCCCACCCATTTTCGCCACCAGTCGGCTGCTGATGGCCAGCCCCAATCCCGTACCACCATATTTGCGAGTGGTTGAATCGTCAGCCTGGTTAAAGGCCTCAAATACCGCTTGCTGCTGCTCTTCTGTCATTCCGATGCCGGTATCGCAGACGCCAAATTCCAGCATACGTGCTTCATTCTCTCCTTTAATGAGGTAGAGCAGCACCTCACCCTGTTCGGTAAATTTGATGGCGTTACTGAGCAGGTTAGTCAGTATTTGTCTGAGACGGGTGGGGTCACCCTTTACCAAGCCTGGCAGGTTGGGGGCTACCTTGCATATCAGCTCCACCCTCTTATTTTGGGCAGAACCTGCCAGCAGTATTGCAGTCTCCTCTACCAGCGCAACAGGATCAAATGAGACCCATTCCAGTTCCAGCTTGTCTGCCTCTATCTTGGAAAAGTCGAGGATGTCATTGATGACGGTAAGCAGCATCTCACCTGATCCTGCCGCCGTCTCCACAAGCCATCGCTGTTTAGTATCCAGATCTGTCTTGTTTAACAGATGCAGCATGCCCAGCACACCGTGCATCGGCGTACGGATCTCATGGCTCATGATGGCCAGAAATGCAGACTTAGCCCGATTGGCCGCCTCCGCCTTCTCTTTGGAATCAATCAACAGTTGTTCGGCCTGCTTACGCTCTATGACACTGGCGAGCACCAGCGCGGCAGCATTCAAAAAGCGTTGTTCAACCTTATCAAATGGGTGCCCATGGGGTATGTAAAGCAGCAGTACGCCAATAACCTGCTTTTCGGTCATGATTGGAACCACATAATGACCATGTTCCACCATCCCTTCAAACCGCACCTCATGCCGATCATCTATGTGGCTGGTATGAATGATAGCTTGCTCAGCCGCGGCCCGCCCACACAGGCAATAGCCGCAAGGAACATGCTGACAAGTATGGAAAATTGGCTGTTCAAGGCCCCGGGAGATGGTCAATTCAAGTATTTCCGGCTCACTTCCAACCAAAAATATGGCTCCCTTTGGTGATAGATCCGTAAATGCCGCCGACAGAATAATATCCAACAACTCTTCCAGACACTCATTGAGGGTGCGTTGCTTCAATGGCACCTTGAGCAGCCGGGTCAGCACTCGATCCAGATTATGTTGATAGACCAGTTTTTCAGAATGTTGCTTGAGTTGCTGTTCGAGCATCTTGCTGTGGGTAACATCCCACAGAAAGCAGACCATGACATGGTCTGCAGCACCAGTGGTGACGGTGGGGGGTTCTTCAAAATCATCACCAAAAAGCACAGAATCTGTATTGCCAGACTCCATCGTAGAAATCTGTAGCAGGAGCTGATCTCCATTCTTACGTTGACCGATGACAGGTGCATCATCCGTTGTACGTGTTGCAATAAAATCACGAAGGTAGCGAGCTACATTACCGTGATCCTGGCTATGCACTGGAATAAGATGAGGGATATTACGGCCAATAACCTCCCCTTCCGTGTATCCAAAGATCTGTTGTGCTGCTTTATTGAAGGTTTGAACAGTACCATCAGAGGCAAAGGAGATGATAGCTACAGTCGCTCTGTGCAGCAGTGCCTCAAGATGATTTTGGGCGATGATCAGCTGGTGGCTGGCTTGAGTCATCTCATCAGCCTGACGCTGATAACGCTTCAGCCTCGACAGTAACCTATGCACATCTGCTGGTGACAGCTCTTCCATTTGAAGGTTGGATTCTTTTACCATGAGACGACTCCTTTGATCCTTGGCCAGATGATGCGGTAAAGAGTAATAATAGCTTATTTACCGGCATTTTCAGCCAGCCTCCGAACCTCCACTACCGCTACTTGCAGTTTTCCTGGATATGCTCTTTTGCCTCTTTCATTTTTTTCTGCCGAGCCTCCTCGGTAATATAACGATATTCACCATCCGCCCCTTTTTGCCGGGCATGTGGACGAGCAATAAGGCCCGCCAGGTTACGTTTAGCCGCCTCACAGTTGCTTGTTAGTCTTTCAGACTCTGCCTTTTCTCACTTGCCGCTTTGTTCTCAAGCGCTCGATCCTCTCTTAAATCCTCAAGCCGCTGTTTTTGTGCATCCAGCTTACGCTGCGCCTCTTCAGGTGAGATGGCCGGTGGTGGCGGTGGCTTTATCTCTATGACCGGCCCGGCTGGAGGGGGCTTTTGTGAATAGACCGTTACACCATTTTCATCTACCCAACGGTAGGTTTTAGCTGCTAATGGGGCGCTGATCAGCAGGGTAAAGACAATCAGTATCAGAGGCCTTGTTTTCATTATGGATGATCGGTTGTTTGTGGAATTGATAGTCTCAATTATGTGCCAACAGGATGATATGGCAAGGTTTTCTCTTAGGGTAAAAAAGTGTAGCGCATAAACCCCGAAAAAACAGGGTTATTCTAATTGTTTTAGAGCGAATCATCTTGACCAGTACAGGAGTAGTTTAGTAGGCTGCTGAGTTCGACTATTTTCAAGTATTTTTTGTCATTGCGGTGATTCAACCTGGAAAAATCGGTTAAACCGTAGCTAGGGCGGCTAAGATGCTTAAGATACAGGGTTTTTTCTCATATTTTGAGCTCATCGTATGGGCGATACGCCATCGTCCAAAATATGAGAAAAAACCCTGTAGATTGAGTGCATTTAGTCGTTCGCAGTAGGTTCAACTGATTTTTCTAGGTTTGAGGCCGTTAGGAGCGTACTAACGTGGAATTGAGTGGCGCCGAGATCCTTGTCCAGTGTTTGAAGGATGAGGGTGTCGAACATCTGTTTGGTTACCCGGGAGGGGCCGTTTTACATATCTATGACGCGATTTTCAAGCAGGATGAATTGCGTCATATCCTGGTGCGGCATGAGCAGGGTGCAGTGCATGCTGCTGATGGTTATGCTCGCGCTACTGGCAAGCCCGGTGTGGCGCTACTGACCTCCGGTCCAGGAGCTACCAACGGTGTTACCGGCATTGCTACGGCCTATATGGACTCTATTCCTATGGTGGTGCTCACCGGCCAGGTGCCTACGCCTTTTATTGGTAGTGATGCCTTCCAGGAGGTTGATACCCTGGGTATCACTCGTCCCTGTGTGAAACACAACTTCCTGGTGAAGGATGTGCGTGATCTGGCGGAGACACTGAAAAAGGCTTTCTATATCGCAACCTCTGGTCGTCCTGGCCCGGTTGTGGTTGATGTGCCTAAGGATGTTACAGATCCTAATATCAAGATCCCGTACGTCTATCCAAAAACCATCAAGATGCGCTCTTACAATCCGGTAAAAAAAGGGCACCTGGGGCAGATCAAAAAGGCGGTTGACCTGATCCTCTCAGCCAAGCGCCCGGTCATCTACTCCGGCGGTGGTGTTGTCACAGGTGATGGTGCAGCTGAGCTGACCGATCTGGTGCGGGAGATGAACCTGCCAATCACCAGCACCCTGATGGGGCTGGGCGGTTATCCGGGTACGGACAGGCAGTTCCTCGGCATGCTGGGTATGCATGGCACCTATGAAGCCAACATGGCAATGCACGACTGTGACGTACTGATTGCTATCGGTGCACGCTTTGATGACCGTGTGACGGGCAAGATCAAGGATTTCTGTCCTGAGGCCAAGATCATCCATATCGACATCGATCCCGCCTCTATCTCCAAGAATGTACGGGTGGATATCCCGATTGTAGGGCCGGTCAAGTCTGTACTGGCTGATATGGTCAAGGTCGCCAAAGAACACAAAAATCAGCCAAACAAAGAGGCGCTGGCGCAGTGGTGGTCTCTGATCGAGAAGTGGCGTGCAGTAAATTGCCTCAAATACAACACCAAGAGCAAGCGGATCAAACCGCAGCATGCTATTGAGCTGCTGCACAAAATCACCAATGGTGACGCCTATATCGCTTCTGACGTAGGGCAACATCAGATGTGGACAGCACAGTATTACCCATTTGACAAGTCACAACATTGGCTCACCTCAGGTGGCCTGGGAACCATGGGCTTCGGTCTGCCAGCAGCGATGGGAGCCAAGGTGGCGCATCCCGATAAGGATGTGGTCTGTATTACCGGTGATGGTAGTATCCAGATGAATATCCAGGAGCTAGCTACCTGCAAGCAATTTGATCTGCCATTGAAGGTGATGCTGCTCAATAATGGCTATCTGGGCATGGTGCGCCAGTGGCAGGAGTTCTTCTACGGTGGCCGCTACTCTGAGGTCACGGTAGAGGCCCAACCGGATTTCGTTAAGCTTGCAGAGGCCTACGGCCATGTGGGCATGCGGGTGGAAAAACCAGAGGATCTTGAAGGGGCACTGCGTGAGATGCTGGCCATGAAGGATCGGCTGGTTTTTCTGGATGTAGTCATTGATCCTGGTGAAAATGTCTACCCTATGATTATGGCTGGGAAAGGGCATCACGAGATGCAACTCTCCCCTGATTGCGAGCTCTCCTAATGAGACATATTATTTCGATTTTGATGGAAAATGAGGCGGGAGCACTCTCCCGTGTAGCAGGGCTGTTTTCAGCACGCGGTTACAATATTGAGTCACTTACCGTGGCGCCTACTGAAGACCCAACCCTCTCCCGCATGACACTGGTGACCCGAGGCAACGAGGAGATTATCGAGCAGATCACCAAGCAGCTACACAAGCTGATCGAGGTGGTCAAGCTGGCGGATCTCTCTGAAGGCGTACACATCGAACGCGAGATGATGCTGATTAAAGTGCTGGCCAAAGGCAGCCACCGTGCAGAAATCAAGCGTCTGGTGGATATTTTCCGGGGCAGCATCATCGATGTCACCGACAGCAGCTATATCGTTGAGATGACAGGCACCAGCGACAAGCTGGACGCCTTCATCGGAGCCGTACATGAGGATCTGATTGTTGAGACCGTCCGCACCGGACCATCCGGCATCGCCCGCGGCACAAAAGGGCTGTCACTCTAAAAATTTTAATTATTGAAACAAAACCAAAGGCAAACTTCATGAGCATGAATATTTATTATGACAAAGACGCTGACCTCTCCCTGATCCAGGGCAAAAAGGTAAGCATTATCGGCTACGGCTCCCAAGGACACGCCCATGCCAACAACCTGAAGGATTCAGGCGTTGATGTCACAGTGGGTCTGCGTACCGACTCCTCCTCTGTGGCCAAGGCTGAAAACTCAGGCCTGAAGGTTGCCTCTGTTGCTGATGCCGTTGCCAGCGCCGATCTGGTCATGATCCTGACCCCGGATGAGTTTCAGTCCCAACTCTACAAAGAGGAGATCGAACCCAACCTGAAGCAGGGTGCAACCCTGGCCTTTGCACATGGCTTCAGCATCCTCTACAACCAGGTTGTGCCACGCGCTGATCTGGATGTCATCATGATTGCCCCCAAGGCTCCTGGCCACACCGTACGCAGTGAGTTTGTTAAGGGCGGCGGTATCCCTGATCTTATCGCTGTACACCAGGATGTGTCCGGTCAAGCCAAAGAGATTGCCCTCTCCTATGCCTCAGGCGTAGGTGGCGGTCGTACCGGCATCATCGAGACCACCTTCAAGGATGAGACCGAAACCGACCTGTTCGGTGAGCAGGCCGTACTCTGTGGCGGCTGCGTTGAGCTGGTCAAGGCCGGTTTTGAGACCCTGGTCGAAGGCGGTTATGCCCCTGAGATGGCCTACTTCGAGTGTCTGCATGAGCTGAAGCTGATCGTTGATCTGATGTATGAAGGCGGCATCGCCAACATGAACTACTCCATCTCTAACAATGCCGAGTATGGCGAATATGTCACCGGCCCTAAAGTGATCAACGAAGAGAGCCGCTGGGCCATGCGTGAGGCACTGGCAAATATCCAGAATGGCGAATATGCCAAGCGCTTTGTACTGGAAGGTCAGACCAACTACCCTGAGATGACCGCCCGTCGTCGTCAGAATGCAGAGCACCAGATCGAGCAGGTGGGTGAGAAACTGCGCAGCATGATGCCCTGGATCACCGCCAACAAGATCGTGGATAAGGCGAAAAACTAAGGCTAAACCGCTCTTGGCTACAAAGCCTCTCTTCCCAAGTGGGAAGAGGGGCTTTTTTATATATTACTATCCTGTGAAACGGGCGTTATAATCTTAGGATAATCAGCTAAATCGTTGTATCCCAGGATTGATAATGACCGAAGAGTTAACCGAAAAACCCAAGCCCAGACGGCGCGGCATCTACCTGCTGCCCAACCTGTTCACCACCGCAACCCTGTTTGGCGGTTTCTACGCCATCCTGGCTGCCATGAGTGGGCGCTTTGAAGCAGCAGCCATTGCCATCTTTATAGCCATGATTGCTGATGGCCTCGATGGCCGGGTCGCACGGATGACCAACACGCAAACAGATTTTGGCGCCGAGTATGACAGCCTGGCCGATATGGTGGCCTTTGGGCTGGCGCCAGCATTGGTGATGTATCTCTGGGCCTTGGTTGAGCTGGGTAAGTTTGGCTGGCTGGCTGCTTTTGTCTATACGGCGGGTACAGCTCTTCGCCTGGCGCGCTTTAATACGCAGGTAGGGACAGCAGATAAACGTTATTTTCAGGGATTGGCCAGCCCTGCTTCGGCTGCCATTATGGCCGGTGCTGTCTGGGTTGGCGTGGAGCATGGCTTTGCAGGGAAAGATGTAGCCTGGATTGCCAGCTTTATCACACTTGCTGCCGGCCTGTTGATGGTGAGCAACGTTCGCTACTCCAGCTTTAAAGAGATCGATTTTCGCGGCAAGGTTCCGTTTATTGCCCTGGTGGCAGTGATGCTGGGATTTGCCATAGTCCTTTGGCAGCCATCGTTGGTGTTGTTTCTGATATTTTTGGGCTATGCGGTTTCAGGGCCCATTCTGACCTTGACTCAGTTAAGGCAACGCAGGGCAGAGCGCCAGGCAAGCGATACAGATAAGAATGATGAGTAGTTGGCAATGTGCTGATCGTGGGTTATAGTTTTTACTAATGAACACTTCCTACAACAATAGGCCAATTCAATCAGATGCTCCCTCTGGAGAGAGCATCCGTGCGCGTTTATTGGTATCCCATCTTCTACCCCTGCTACGACTGCTGCCCTGATGGGCAGATAATCCACTTTGCCCTGGCGAGGGCCAGCAGTACGCAACACCATTGAATACCATTGCCGGACATGCAGCATATTTCGGCAACCCCGATTAATTCGGGGTAAAGATCGGAGCAGAACAGTGAACAACCCAGATCAATTGATTATATTTGATACCACCTTGCGTGATGGTGAACAGAGTCCTGGCGCCTCTATGACACGGGATGAAAAGGTTCGTATCGCCAAGGCACTGGAAAAGATGCGAGTGGATATCATCGAGGCCGGCTTTCCTATTGCCAGCCAAGGTGATTTTGAAGCGGTGCAGGCGGTGGCCCGTGCTATTACCGAAAGCACAGTCTGTGGATTGGCCCGTGCATTGGAGAAAGATATCGACCGGGCGGCAGAGGCCTTGAAGGAGGCAGCGTCGTTCCGTATTCACACCTTCCTCGCCACATCCCCCATCCATATGCGGGAAAAACTGCGCATGCAGCCGGATGAGGTAGTCGAGCGGGCGGTCGCAGCCGTGAAACATGCCCGGCGCTACACTGATAATGTGGAGTTCTCACCAGAGGATGCAGGCCGTTCCGACCCCGACTTTCTCTGCCGTATTTTAGAGGCGGTAATCGATGCCGGCGCCAGAACCCTGAATATCCCCGATACCGTGGGGTATGCCGTACCTGAACAGTTTGGGGCCTTGATCGGTGATCTCATCGAGCGCATACCCAATGCAGACAAGGCAGTATTTTCAGTGCATTGCCACAATGACCTTGGCCTGGCTTCTGCTAACGCTTTGGCCGCGGTGATGAATGGTGCACGGCAGGTTGAGTGCACTATCAATGGCTTGGGTGAGCGGGCCGGGAACTCCGCATTGGAAGAGGTAGTGATGGCGGTGCGCACTCGCCGGGATCTCTTCCAGTGCGACACCCGCCTGGATACCACGCAGATCATGAACTGCTCCCGATTGGTGAGTGGCATTACCGGATTTCCGGTGCAGCCCAACAAATCCATAGTGGGTGCCAATGCCTTTGCTCATGAGTCCGGTATCCACCAGGATGGCGTACTTAAGAGCCGTGAAACCTATGAGATTATGCGGGCAGAAGATGTAGGCTGGGCACAGAATCGTATGGTGCTGGGTAAACATTCAGGCCGCAATGCCTTTCGGGCGCGACTTAAGGAGCTGGGCGTCGTCTTTGAATCAGAGGCAGAGTTGAACGATGCCTTTACCCGGTTCAAAGAGTTGGCCGATAAAAAGCATGAGATCTTCGATGAAGACATCCAGGCCCTGGTGACCGATACTGGCTTGGCTGCTGAAAATGAACGAGTGAAGCTGATTTCACTCCGGGTCTGTTCAGCGACGGGTGAGACGCCTGAGGCGAGCATCGTGTTATCTGTGGATGGTGAGGAGTATTCAGCTACGGCTACGGGCGGTGGCCCGGTGGATGCGACCTATCGTGCCATTGAAAGCATTATAGCGAGTGGTGCAGAGCTGCAACTCTATTCGGTGAGCAATGTCACCAGCGGCACGGACTCTCAGGGTGAAGTCATGGTGCGGTTGGAGAAGGGCGGGCGTATCGTTAATGGTCAGGGGGCGGATACTGACATTGTGATCGCTTCGGCCAAGGCCTACGTCAATGGTTGCAATAAAGTAATGCAGGATGCAGCTAAAGAAAAGACGCAAGTCTGAACACACTAAGTGGACGATCAGCGACGTACAGCCTATCTGGACGCCATGGGGATTACTCAATGGGTAGTCCGCCAACCTACATCGCCCAGGATAGAGGAGACACCGGCTGTTGCGGTGCCAGCTGCACAGCCGGTGGCACCTGAACCTGTCATTGCAAAATCCGAAACCCCAGCCCGGTCGATACCTGAACCTGCGGTCGACAATGAAGCACCTCCCTCCTGGCTAACCGAGGCACCACCACCAGATGAGGAGTGGTGCCCCAGTGAAACCATCCATGATGAACCGGAGCAGCAGGCTCCCCGCTCTATAGTTGCAAATCTGGGGTGGGATGCACTACAGCAGCATGTTGCAGCCTGCAAGCTTTGTGAATTGCACCGTACCCGGACACAGACGGTATTTGGCGTAGGCAGCCAACAGGCTGATCTGCTGATTATCGGCGAAGCACCGGGGGCAGATGAGGATCGTCAGGGTGAGCCCTTTGTCGGCAGGGCAGGCAAGCTGCTCAACGCCATGCTGAAGGCCATTGGCTTTGAGCGTGATCAGGTCTATATCGCCAATATCCTCAAGTGCCGTCCACCGGGTAATCGGGATCCGCATGTCGAAGAGGCACTGCATTGTGAACCCTACCTGATGCGGCAGGTTGAGTTGATCGCCCCCAAGGTCATCCTGGCCGTGGGGCGGGTATCGGCACAAAACCTCCTTAAATCGACAGATACACTGGGCCGCCTGCGGGGTCGGGCTCACCGCTTTGGTGCGGGCAACATTCCCCTGGTGGTCACCTATCATCCCGCCTACCTGCTGCGCAGCCCCGAGCAGAAGGCCAAGTCCTGGCAGGATCTGCAGCAGGCCCTCGCTCTACTGCAAAGATAGCAGGCTATGCTGGAAGAGACTCCACTCCAGATGCGTCCCATGCAGGATGATGATATTGATGAGGTGATGGCGGTAGAGCTGCTGGCCTATGCGTTTCCCTGGACAACAGGCAATATGCGGGACTGCCTAAGTTCTGGATACTGCTGTTGGGTCTACCTGCAGGAGAAGCGCATCATCGGCCACGCCATCATGTCGGTCGCTGTGGGTGAGGCCAATATCCTGAACCTCTGCATCCATCCTGATATGCAAGGGCGAGGGCTGGGGCGAAGACTATTGGAGCAGATGCTGACACTTGCCCGTCAGCAGCAGGCTGATACCGTTTTTCTGGAGCTGCGCAACTCTAACAGAACGGCATCCACCCTATATGATGCTATGGGTTTTAATGAGATCGGGATACGCCACAACTACTATCCGGCGAAAAAGGGGCGTGAGGATGCGATCTTAATGGCAAAGATACTTTAGCTGCCTTACGTATGCCCAGCATCTGATTCTCTGAGCCGAACCTCCTGCTGTTTTTTGTTCCAATACCGGATCAAAAAAGGCAAAGCAAGCCAGATGGGCATAAAGGCAAGAAATGTATAAGGGGCGGGAAGCAGATAGGCCAGCAGCCCCACGGGGATCATCGCCCCCCAGAGGATCACGCTAAATCTGATAACAAGCTGTCGCTCTTTTGGGCCATTGGTGTTCTTTATGCTGAAGTAGGTGCCGATGGCACCACCCATGATCCCGAGCAATGCGCCAATGCTCCCGCCAACCACACCCATCGTCTGCCCATCCATTACATGCCCTCCTGAAGTAAAAAATCAATCCGGTCTCTTATCAGGATAGATGAGAATCTGGTATTTGCGTATGCCATCGCCCTGTTTGGTGTGGGAACCGCACCCTACCAGGCTGGGGATATGGGCCTGCATCATTTTTGTGGACAGCGAGCCACATCTCTCCGCCTCTGCTCTTGCCACCAGAGTTGTGCGATTTTAGAAAATATACCCATGGCCGCACCAACACAACCGCGCCATGTACCACTGATTTTTGATCGACCCTGGCGCTTTCGTGTGTCTACAGGCAACTCAACAACAGCAAACCCCGCCTGAATCGCTTTGACCTGCATTTCCACCGTCCAGCCATAGGCTTCATCACCCATTTCAAGCTGCTGAAGGGCATGTCTACTAATAGCCCGATAGGGGCCCAAGTCCGTCACTTTCACTAACCAAAGCAGGCTTATGAGTAAACAGGCCAAGCCCGTCCCATAACGCTGCGGCCAAGTCAGCGCACCTGCAGCCACCTGCCCCATACTGCGTGAGCCAATCGCCAAATCAGCACCATCACGCACAGCATGGATTAGTTTAACCGCCTGATGAGCATAGAAGGCACCATCGGCATCTATAAAAAGGATGATATCAACATCAGGCAGCTCATCCATTGCTCGCAAGCAGGCTCGGCCATAACCGGGGATAGACTCGGACACCACCAAAGCCCCCGCCTCACAAGCGAGCGTGGCCGTTGCATCGACTGAGCCATTATCACAGACCACAATATGCTCAATTCGCACCTGATTGTCTTTATTGAGCGCTATCAACGTATTGATGACCTCCTGAATAGAAGCCGCCTCATCACGCGCAGGAATAACTACACCAACATGTGGCAACCGATGCTCAATCACGTCATTATCTTGCATCATTCAATGCTCTTTTACCTGCCCTCTATCTCTTCTTCCTTCTTTTAGCACGCCTTTTACGCACCATGCTTTCATTGATTTTATTGATGCCATACAGTACAGCACCAATAACCACAATCCCCACAATAATGGAGACCACCTCCATTGCAGGATTTCGACCCTCCTGGTAACTCTTCCAGGCATCTGCACTGCTTGCCCAGAGCATGGCGTGCCATAAACTGCAAATCAAAACCGTAATAAATGACACTATCCTGGTGGCCATATTAACCACTCCTTTTTGATAAAGATGGAATAACAGATAAATCCAAAACTCAGCAGGGTGGAGAGAACAATAATCACCTCATTGTCAGCATAGTAAGTAATGTGACTCATAGCTATAAACACCATCAGATACGGTTTCCACTGCAATGTTAGAAAGGGCACCACAATCAGCAGATACCAAGGGAAGCCCATGGTTGAAAAGATAAAAGCCAGCAACAGAATCTCCAATGTACGCATAAACAATGGCTGGTCATCTGATAACCGATAGGTACGCGAAAAGAGCACAAACTGAAGCATAAACAACCCGCCGACTACAGTGATAATCATCCGGGCATTTTCAGGTGAGAAAAAGGCAGATAGCCCCTGAAATAATATACCTTTCCCTTCAATGTGAGAAAAAAACAGCAAGAGACTCATAAAGGGTGTGGCCGGAAAAAAGATCAAAAATGCTGCAAGAAGAACAGACCCAAAAAGAACCCCAAGTTTTATTTTTTCAGACTGGCTTGAAAGCGATAAAAGCCAAGGTATAAGGAGTACACCAGGAACAAGTTTGATCAGGGTTGCAGATGCAAGCGCAAGTAGTGCAAGAATACGCTGGTGATGCATCAGCAGATAGTAAAACAGCAAGAGTGTAAACATCACCCAGACATCAATATGAGCTGAATTAAAGGCCTCCTTAAGTAGTAGTGGATTCCACAAATAAATCAAAAGCCAGCCGACAGGTAAACCCCGCTTTTTGATAAGGCCATATAAAATAATGATGCAGCCTACATCAGGTATGAGCGCCATAAAACGCAGACTTAGCAGGCTCCCTCCCAAATAATGTGCCATCAAAAACAGCGCTTCCGCAACGGGAGGATAAATGGTTTTGATCTCTGGTTTTGGAATAATATCGCCCTGTAGACCGGGGTAGTCCTGCGGCGTAATGGCATAACTGTTGAGTCCATTTGCCAAAGCCCTGCCATCAAACAGATAGCGTTCAAAATCAGTTGCATCAATTGCAGGCAACCAAAACATGATAATGCGATAGCCTATGGCAAAGCCAAATATAACAATCAAGCCCGTCCAGCTCCACGGCTCTTGCTGCCGCATAACAAGGACAACACTGCATAGATAACAGAGCCAGCTCAAGCCCAACGCACCAACCAAATACAGGGAAGACGGCATTTGATCAAGGGCTAGACTTAAATAGGAACAGGCAGCCAATATCCCTAAGCAAAAAATAACCAACAAATCTGGAATTGTTGTTCTATTCATTTAATCTAAATTTAATCTGCTACTCAAACAAGTTCGTACAGATATTGGTGTCGCTCTGATCAGGCTGCTGGCTATTCACTATTTTACTCATCAGATCGATAAATCCATCTCTGTTATCTGCATCAATAAAATATCGATACCCTCCGTTTAACGAATAGATATCGCTCATTCGCCTGCCGTCTGCATACAACCCAAATATTCTTGGCACATAACCACCGTCCAGATCATAGCTTGCATCAATCTCTGGCTGCTCATCAATATTAATACGGATCATTGTAAGCTGTTGGGTCATGGCTGTGATCTCTTGATCCCTGAAGAGTTTTTTATAGGCATGACAGGTTGGACACCAGTCTGCATAAAAGAACAGCATGACGGGTTTACCGCTGGCACAGGCATGTTGCAGACCTGTCACATAGCCGTGCCATTCTATCTGTACATCATTCCAGTCAGGGGATTGGTCACCCGCCAGCAAGTCACTACTTACTGTAAATACAGACAGGGTAAATAGAATAGCGATTGATAATCTGATCATAACGGCTTAACCGTTTCATAGATGGAGAAGGATGACTGTTCTGCATCTTTCAGCGCCTGCTCCAGCAGCACCCGACCCTTGTCTGATGAGCCGCCATTTGCCAATACTGATCGATAGAAACGCGCATAGAAGTGATCCGGCTCAACAATCACCTCAACTTTTAGCGAAAGATTCTTCTGTGTTACAACTTGTTGATAGCCAATAGCCACTAAGTCGCCCGGCGGGATGCGGGTGTCATACAGCTCTTGCGATAGATCCAGTGTCGCTTCACGGCCAATGATCGCCTCCTGTGCTGTTCCCTCTACCGGGTTACCTGCTGCATCTATCAGCCTGGCACGCACAAAAACCTTGGGGGTGAGATAGGTGGGAAAGTAGTGGCCCGTGCCAGTATTGGCGATGGTGATGGTTGCCGTCAGGGTATCATCAGGGTGCAGCTGTTTGCCTGGAAGATCAATAGAGATGGTGACACCCTGCTTGACCATATCCGGGTCATGAATACCGCGCCAGAGATGACGGCGCTTGGGCATGTGACAACTTTGGCACTGAACCCCCTGCGCCGGATAGCGGCTCTCTTTCCATTCGTTATAGGTGTTCTCAATCAGCTTGCCATTGAGCCTGTAGTCATCCGGTCCAAATTGATGGCAACCACGGCAAAAGCCCGATTTGGAAAAGGCCGTCTCGGCACTGAAGCCATTATGTGGCAGGCCTTGATCAATCTTGCCGGTAATCTCAGGGGTGGTGGATCGCACCGGGCCAAACAACTGACGCTGCCGGACATGACAGGCAGCACAGACCAGCCCGTTGCGCTGCAATGCCGCATCAAATTGTCTGTTGGCTAACCAGCTACCGCCATCAGTAATCGATGACCACAGCTTCTCCTGCTGTTCCGCCAGCGGGGTATGGCAGCTCCAGCAAATCCGGGTCGTAGCAGGATCACTCTCCACCATATCCACCAGCTGACCATAGATGCCTGGCCCCATCGCCTTGCTGTGCAGGCTTGCGCTCCAGTCCAGCAGTTGTTGTGGGTGACACTGACCACAGCTTGCTGGAGACAATGAGCGCTCCAGCAAGCTGTAGTCTGCAGGTGGGCTGCCCTGTGGAGGCATCACTTCAGGCCAATGACCTTGCAGAAATATCTCTTCAGATGGCGTCAGCTGCTGCGTTGCAGCTGACACCGAAGCCATTGCCACAATAAGCAGAGCCAAACCTGAGATTAATTTCCGAATCATCACTGAGCTGTTTTATCTTCTATCGCCTGGCGCAAGGGTTGCATGGATTGCCATGCTTTTTTGCACAAGGATTACAGGGGTTGACCGACTGGCTGGCCCTATACGCCTTTTGCTTAACATCGACCACATAGGCAGTTAGCGCAGCCAGCTCCCTGCCTTCCCAGGCAAGCGGCGAACCTTTAAGGGGCACCAGCACACAAAACTGGACAAACTCATCGGCATTGATTGTCTTAAGACCCGCCCGATCTTTTGTCATCGCCACCCGATGCGGATAAGGTTTTGCAAAGCTCGCCTGAAAACCTGCATTGCCAGAGTGGCATGTAGCGCAGGTTAAACCATTGGCGCCAATTGATGGGTCACTAAACAGCTGTCTGCCCTCATTGGCCAGCACACTGCGTGGTGCATCAGCAAACAGCTTGGTTCCTGCAGGCCGGGTGATCTGCTTGGAAATTCCATTGCTGGCACCTGAGCGTATCGTACAGGGATTACTCTGCTTCTTGGCGCAAGGGTTACAAGGATTGCAGGGGTTGCTGTGCTTCTTGGCACATGGGTTGCCGGGGTTAGCTGCATGCATAGACATTGATTGCTGCCCAGCCCAGCTGATAGAAGCCAAGAACAGCAAACAAGTCATGGTCATCAGGATGTTCAGATTTTTCTTCATGGTATCTCCCTTCTGTTATGAGGTGTAATTACTTTAATGGCTTAAGATGTCTTGATTATTATCAATTCAAGACTTCTACCTGAATAGATGTCATGATCCGGCAAATGTTACAGTGCAGTAGAAAAAGTTTACTGCCCCTTTAGGGTTGGTTCTTGTCCCTGTTGTTATTAACATTATATTTTGCACATATATCAAATCTCACACTACGCTGGAGCTAATAGTGCATGGATGATGACAGCCTGATTAATGAGGCACTGGGTAGCGACCAGGGCTTTCGCCTTTTAGTAACCAGATACACCCCCTATATGCAGGTTGTCGCCTGCGCCATTGTTGGGGAATCCCAGGCAGCCGATGTGGTGCAGGAGGCCTGGGTCTCTATCTACAAGGCATTGCCAACATTTGAACAGCGTTGCACCCTAAAGACATGGATTACCACCATTACAGCCAATACAGCCAAGGGATGTTTACGAAAGCAGTCCCGCTCGCCCCTGTTTGAATCACTAACAGATGAGTGTGCAGAGATAATGAAGGAACGGTTTGATAAACACGGCAGCTGGTCACAGCCTATAGCGCAATGGCACGACGAGACCCCCGAAGCACTGCTCGCCAACGATGAACTGATGGCCTGTATAAAAAAGGTAATGACAAAACTGTCTGAGCAGCAACGTGCCGCACTCTCACTCAAACTGTTTGATGGCCTGCCGTTGGATGATATCTGTAACATTCTTGGTGTTTCTGCATCCAATGTAAGAGTACTGATACACCGCGCTCAGCATAAACTGCTTGAACATGTGGAGCACTTCCAGGTGACCGGAAAATGTTAAAGTGTAAAGATATTGCAAACCATTCCGGCGATTACCTTGATCATCGCCTGCCTTTTAGTCGACGTCTTGGCATCTGGCTGCATATTATGATGTGTAGCCATTGTCGTCGTTATTTACGCTATCTAAAGGTCATTAGTGCGCTATTATCAACAACCAAACAACAGGAAGAGAATGAGGTGCCGGTTGATAAAATCATGGCAAGGATTGACAGGGAGAAACGGTAGCTTTTTACACCGCTGATCCCTACTACCCCAGCACCTGCGGGCCAAGCACCCGCAATACCTCATCCACCGTTGTTTCTCCTTGGGATACCTTGCACCAGGCATCCTGGATCAGGCTATTCATTCCACACTTGATGGCAGCTTTTTTCAGTTCGCCGATGCTTGCGCTGGATGCAATGAGATCCTTGAATGCTTCATCGGGCAACAGGATCTCATAGACGCCGATTCGTCCACGATCACCTGTATTATCACACTGCCTGCAGCCTGCACCTTCATAGGTTTTCAGCTTGTCGGATTCAAACAGCGGCCCCAGTTGATGCAGCTGTTCCTGTGGTGCCTTGCTGGGAGTTCGACATGCATTACAAATCTTGCGCATAAGTCGTTGAGCGATAACAGCGTCCAGTGCAGAGGCAATGACATAAGGCTTTAGACCCAAATCAAACAGCCGGGCGACCGAGGCAACCGCTGAATTTGTATGCAGTGTAGAAAAAACCAGGTGTCCGGTCAGTGCGGCATGAAAGGCCACCTCTGCTGTTTCATAATCACGTATTTCGCCCAGCAACACGACATCCGGATCCTGCCGCAGGATAGCGCGCAGCACTACTGGAAAATCAAGTCCGATGCGTTCACGCACCATCACCTGACCCGCCATATCCAGATAGTACTCTACCGGATCTTCGATGGTGACATAGTTCTTCTCTGAGGTGGCATTCTGCCGCAGAAGTGAATAGAGGGTGGTGGTTTTACCACTACCGGTGGGGCCGGTAGCGAGGATCATACCCTGTGGTCGCTTGATTACATTTGAGACCTTCTTCAGCTCACTCTTTCCCATTCCCAGTTGATCAATGGTCTGCACCGAGGCATTGCGATCGAGCATGCGCATCACGATCTTTTCACCATTGATAGTGGGCAGTATGGATATGCGCAGATCAACAATGCGCAGGGGGGTTTTTACAGTGATGCGTCCATCCTGAGGTCTTCTGCGCTCGGTAATATCCAATTCAGACATTACCTTGATGCGTGACACCAGAGAGCGCAGCAGATTAGTTGGGATCTTGATTTTGTCATGCAGTACGCCATCAATACGATAGCGCACCACAACACTTTTGGTTCGTGGTTGGATATGGATGTCACTGGCATTGTGTCGCACCGCTTCCAGGATGATGGCATTGACCAGACGAATTGCGGGTGGCTCGTCACTGCCACGCAGCAGATCCTCAATGCTAATGTCATCGTCATCCTCAATAACGACCTCGATCCCTTCAAAGGGATCGGTGCCACCGATCAGGGTTTCAAGATCTTCAAACTGGACATCCTGCTCCCCATAGACCTCTGTGATTTTGTCCCTGATATCGTTGGCATTGGCCATCACGGCCTGAATCTTCAGGCCTGTGCTGAAGCAGAGATCATCAATCAGCCCCATATCCATGGGATCCGCCATGGCCAGCATCAGCCGTTTATTTTCCTGTTTCAGTGGCAATACCAGTTGGCGTTCACAAAAACGGTGCGGAATCAGTGAACAGATGGCACTGTCAATCTGGAATTCATTGAGCGAGACCTCATCGATCAGCAGATCTTTTTTAAGGATGGCTCTTATCTTCTTTTCCGGAACCCACTCTTTTTCAAGCAGTATTTTGATGGTGGGCAATTTCTTTGTCTGCTGCAGCCGGTGGATCTCCTGCAGCTGTTTATCGTTGAGCAGGTTATGCTTGTGCAGCATGATGGCAAGCTGGCTGCGGTTGGAGACAGCCAGCCTGGAGAGTGCGGAGATCTCCTTTGTATGCTTTGTATTCTGCTCCACCAGCGCTTTGTTGCGCTGGATCAAATCATGCTGCTCCAACGCAAGCCCAACTGTTACCCGCAGATCATCATCATTCCAGGGTTTAAGAATAAACTTATAGACGGCACCCTCTCTGATTGCGGCCACAACAGCATCAGTATCTGCATGGCCAGTGAGCATGATGCGGATCATCTCCGGGTAGAGCTGCTTGGTGCGCCGCATGAGTTCACCACCGTTCATGCCGGGCATTTGAAAGTCGGAGATCATGAGCTGGCAGCCCTCTTTAGCCAGCAGTGCAAGGGCCTCTTCACCGTTATTGGCGGTCAGAATAGTATAGCTCTCCTGCCGAAACACCCGCCTCAGGGCATTGAGCACATTGGGTTCATCATCCACCAGCAGGATCTGGTATCGCTTTGGCTGCTCAAGCGGCAGGGTCTGCTCTTCGCTCTCTTCACCGGTAAACAGTGATGCATACTGAGACATGGGTTAACCCTTTACTGGAAGCCGAATGGTGAAAGTGGTGCCAGTGCCGACCTGGCTCTCTACATCGATGCTGCCCCCACGGCTGGTGATAATGTCATTACTCACAGTTAATCCCAGTCCGGTGCCATGCCCCACTTCATGTGTGGTAAAAAAGGGGTCAAAAATCCGGGACAGCTTCTCTTCAGGTATCCCTTTTCCATTGTCAATGATTTGTACTGTAATCGTGTCGCCGATCACCGCTTATGCCACCGTAATCCGTCCCCATTCACCCTCCATGGCCTGGGCGCTGTTTTGCAGCATATTCAGAAATACCTGTCCCAAGTGGCCAGGATTGCAGTGCAGAAGGGGCAGCGGTTCAAGTTGCAACACCAGCTCTGCCTTCTGGTTGATCTGGCTTGAGGCAACATGGCTTACCGTTTCAATCAGATGGTTGATATCTGTAAGTTCATCCTCTGCATGATCGACGTTAGAGAACTCCTTCAGATCCGCAACAATTCGGGCCACTCGATCAACACCGTTGATATTCTCCTGCACCAGTGTCTGGAAATCTTCCAACAGGAAATCAATATCCTCCTTTTGCCAGGCTTCAGTAAGCGGAACGCCTTGCTTAAGCGCCCGGGCAAAACGTTCAAACTGTTTTACATATTGCTCTGCCGTCTGCATGTTGCTGCGAACAAAACCGATGGGGTTGTTGATCTCATGCGCTACACCCGCAGCCAGCTGCCCTACCGAGGCCAGTTTCTCTGCCTGGAAGAGTTGTCGCTGAGCACCCTCTATGACATGCACCTGCTCCTCTACCCGCTGTTCCAGATGCTCAGTCAATTCACGCAGGCGTGCTTCAGATTCAGCCAGCGCCTGATGTTTCTGCTGTAGCTGTTCAAAATCTGCATGCACGGCCTCCAGATGCAGAGAGGATGCCATTTGGTAACGTTGCGCTGTCTTCAATAACTGCTCAATTATCCTCCCTACAGCACAGGCTCTGTCAGCATCACTGCTTTCCAGGTAGCCGACAGGTTCAATTTCAATAGTTATAGGGGTGCGCTGTACCACCCGCGCCGCCAGCTCCTGACCCAGTACAGGCTCACCTGACAGATCAACCAGCCGGGCATCCTCTCCCAACAGGGTTTGGATCGCCTGTGAAAGCGTTGTCTGATCAATATCGGATAGCAGCTCTTTCAGCTGGAGTTCACGGTCGAATGTTTTGTCAGGAAGGATATGCATGGCTACTCACCTATGCCGCCTGTTACTGAAGAGATAAACGCCTCTTCTGTCACAGCGTGTTCCGACTTCAGCTGAAACCGCCGCTCCATTTGCAGATAGAGTTGCCTGAGCAGCTCACTGAATGTCTCCTGAACACCCTGCCCGGTAAGTGCAGAACTAAAAAAAACCGGCCATTTTGCCTTGCCCCAGCGGCGGTTGATCTCATCCTCGGTGACGATATTGGGCAGATCCCGTTTGTTGTATTGCACCACTAGGGGTAGCGATGCAAAATCCAGCCCGACGCGGGCGGCATTATCGATCAGATTCTGGAAGGATTCTGCATTGTTGGTTCCCTGGTTCTGTTGCGAGTCCGCAATGAATGCAACGCCATCAGCCCGTGACAAGACCGCTTTACGGGTTCCATCATGGGCCACCTGACCGGGAACCGTGAATAGCTTGAACTTGATGAGCAGCCCTGAAGGCGCACGAAAACCAAGCGGCAGCAGATCGAAAAAGAGCGTGCGGTCATTTTTGGTCTCAAGGGTCATCATCTCTCCCTTGAGTTCTGGCGAGAGCAGATCATGCAGGCGCATCAGGTTAGTGGTTTTGCCACTCAGCGCCGGCCCGTAATAGACGAGCTTGATGGTGAGCTTTTGCTGTTGCTCATTATACTCAGCCATGAGCCATCCTAAACATCATCCTCATTGAGCACGATGGCGCCATCCTCTGTCCAGTCAACGTGGGTGATGCCAGGGGATTCCGCCTCCAGCTCAGCCAGCACCCTGGACTGCTCATCCAGCTGCTTCTGCTGCATCCTGACCTGATCGGCCAGACGCCGGTTTTCAACCACTATGGCCCGGTGCTCCAGCGCCTGTTCTATGGTGCAACGCAGATCGTAATCCTGCCAGGGTTTATTGATGAAACGAAAGATCTCAGCCTTGTTGATCCCCCCCAACAGCCCTTCAAGATCAGAATAACCGCTCAGGATCAGGCGCATCGCTTCGGGTTGCAGCGCCTTGGCTTGCACCAGAAATTCAACGCCATTCATCTCAGGCATGCGGTAGTCAGAGAGAAACAGGTCAAAATCAGCCTCTTGCACTCGTTTCAAGGCATCCTTGCCATTACTGAAAACTTCAATTTCCCAACCTGTACCTCTCCTCAGGCTACGTTTGAGCGCACTCAAGATATGCTCTTCATCATCAACGATCATCAGGCGGTGCATTTTCATAATCCTCTTTGTTCGATAATATAGATGTCCAGATCCTCATCGAGCGCCCTTTCCAGATCCTGTACACGCTGAATCAGACTATCATCCAATACATGCCCCTTGGAGAGCAGTAACACTTTATCCTGGGCAATCAGGTCATGCGCCAAAACCATGCCAACAGCCAGTCCATTCGATTTGACAAGGCGTATCACCTCTTTAGGCGTGGGCAGCTCAGATGTTTTGAGCATATCCAAAAAGAGATCCATCAACTCTGGATCATAGCGTTTGCCTCTGTTTTTCAGTAGATAATGCTTTGCCCCACTCTGGGTATAGGTCTTGCGGGAGAAGGTGCCCTGCAACATCTCATCATAATCATTTGCCAGGGCGATAATCCGGGCGCCTAAAGGTATTGCATCCTGGCTGAGCCTGTCTGGATAGCCACTCCCATCGTAATACTCGTGCTGGCTTCGGATTAACCGGGCTGCAACCTGCAGATTATCCAGCCCCATAAGCAGTCCTTCACCGATCACAGGGTGTTTTGCAACTTGCTCCCGGTCCTCTTTTGCCAGTTCATTAAAGGGTTTATTGATAAGCGTATCAGGCAGCCCGACCTTGCCAATGTTGTGTAACAGACCGGCAAATAACACCTGCAGTGCTGTCTCACTGTCCATGCCCACTTTAAGTGCCAGTGTGCGCGCCAGATCTGCCACCCGCTGCGCATGTCCGGTTGATGCGCCTTCCCGTAGCTCTATGATGCTGGAAAACACCTTGATGGAGCTGACATAGTTGCTTTTCAGGGATTTATGCGCCGTCTCCAGCAGCCCCATTGTTTGACGCAGCTCTTGGGTGCGTTGCTGGACCTTCTCCTCCAGATTGGCATTGAATGCCTGCAGCTCTCTATTTTGTCTCTCTGTTAATGCCCGCAGGCGTTTTCGTTCTTGCTCCAGGAAACGCTGCTCCAGGGCATGACGAACTGAAAGTTTAATATCATTCTCATCCCATGGCTTGCTGATATATTTGTAGATCTTGCCGACATTAATGGCTGCGATAGTGGATTCCATATCAGCATAACCGGTCAGCAGGATGCGTACTGTCTCCGGCCACCGTTCCGCAACCCTGGCAAGAAAGGTGGCACCATCCATCTCCGGCATGCGCATATCGGAAATGATCAGATCAACTGCACTGTTCTCCATTATTTCCAACCCTTCCTTGCCACCTGGCGCAACCAGGATTTTGTAGCCAAGAGGCCGAAACAGACGCCGCAGTGATGACAAAATATTTGTCTCATCATCAACAAACAGCAGTGTTGCAGATGAGATGGCCCGCTCAAGGCTCTCATCAGTGGTGTCTGTTACAGGGTTTATATCTGACCTGGCCACTAGCTTTCCGCTTTTTTCTCAGATTGCGCTATAGGCAGTCGGATGCGAAAGGTGGTGCCCTTACCCGGCTCACTCTCAACACTGATGCTGCCGTTGTGCTTCTGGATAATAGTGTAAGAGAGTGACAGTCCCAGCCCTGTCCCTTTGCCTACGCCTTTGGTGGTGAAGAATGGATCAAAGATCTTTTGTTGTGTGGCGGCATCCATACCCTTGCCGGTATCTTCCACCGATACCCAGACATGATCCCCCTCTGTGCCAGTACGGATGGTGATGGTTCCCCGCTCATCAATGGCATGCGCTGCATTAACCAGCAGATTCATGAACACCTGATTGAGCTGTGAGATAATGCACTCCACTTCTGGAATATCTCCGTAATCCTTTACCACCTCCGCTCTGTATTTGATCTCATTATTGACGATATTGAGCGTACTGTTCAGCCCATGATGCAGATCCGCCCATTGCCACTCATCCTCTTACACATGGGCAAACTCCTTGAGATCCTGGACGATCTGTTTGACCCGGGTAACACCTTCCTGTGATTCGTCTATCAGGTTTTTGAGGTCCTCTTTGAGAAAATCCAGATCCACCTCCTGCTTTACTGCCTGGATACGTTGTCGAGTCTGTTCATCACTCAGTTTATCTTCAGCCTGCTCATAGTGGTCAAGCAGCCTGAACAGATCCTCCAGGGCATGCTTCAAGGAGCCGATATTGGAGTTGATATAGCCCACGGGGTTGTTGATCTCATGCGCAACACCGGCTGCCAGCTGCCCAATAGAGGCCATCTTTTCTGATTGCAAAAGCTGGGCCTGCGCATCTTGCAGTTGTTGAACCAGTTGCTCCTGCTCCTCCTTCTCTTTCCGCAGCTTAGTCTCTATGATCTGCTGCTCATTGGTATAACGGCGCACCACCCACACCCCGATGATGGAGGACGAGAGGGTGAGCAAGACAACAACAGCAAGGCTGTAGAGCATCTGTGTGCGCAGCTTGTTGCTCCACTCATCATAGGCCTCAACCAACCTGCGCGATGCCTCTTTGAGCTTGGGAAGACCGCTGACCAAACTCTGGTAGGCACCCTGCCCCTCTTCACTTCCAACTGGTTTCTCAATGATCAGGTTTACACGTGGTTTTACATCCAGCCAGATGCTTTTAACAGCGGCCAATTCATCTGTCAGCTCTATTGGCAGGGGCGGCAGATGCCGATGCCTCCGCTGGCCGCCATGTTCAAATATCTCCAGGTTGGAATCAAACGCGGCCATGGTCTCTGACAGCTCTCTTTTATCCTCTTCCTGCCCGATACGCACCATATTAGCGAAGGTCAGCAGATCCTGACTCAGCTTACGCTGCAATCCTGTGGTATTGATGAAAGTGCTGTCATGCTTTGTCTCAAGCATAAACCAGTAAAAGAGGCCAAGCGCCAGCAGGGTGACGATAGTGGGCATGATGAACGCCAGGCGCATCTTGTTTCTGGTTGTCAGTATCATTGTGTATCCAACGCTTCTGACGTGGCTTCTTTTGCCTGTTTTATGGGTAGCCGCACCCTGAAACAGGTGCCTTTGCCTACTTCACTATCCACTGTGATCATGCCACCATGGCGCTCAATAATGCTGTAGGAGAGTGAAAGCCCAAGGCCTGTGCCTTTACCTACAGGCTTGGTTGTGTAGAAGGGGTCGAATATGCGGGAGAGTGCCGCAGGTTCAATCCCCTTGCCGGTATCAGCAATCTCCACCCAGACCCAGTCATCGCCCTCTGTGCCGGTGCGTATGGTGATGGAACCACGCTCTTCGATTGCATGGGCACCATTGACCATCAGGTTCATAAATACCTGATTGAGCTGTGAGCCGATGCACTCTATCTGAGGGATGCCGGCATACTCCTTGACCACATCTGCCTTATATTTGATCTCGTTGTGGACGATGTTGAGCGTGCTGTCCAGCCCTGTCTCCAGATCAGCCCAATGCCATTCGGTACTGTCCAGACGGGAGAAGTCCTTGAGGTCGTTGACGATCTGTTTGACCCGGAGAATACCTTCATCAGACTCTTCAAGCAGGCTCTTGATATCCTCTTTCAGAAACTCAAGATCCAGCTCCTGCTCCAGGTTTTGCACCTCCTGGCGCACGGGATGCTCCTCTGGCACCAGCGCCTCCAGTTTTTTGTATCCCTCCAGTAGCGAAAACAGATCTGTCACATACTGTCGTAGCGATCCCATATTGGAGTTGATATAGCCTACCGGGTTGTTGATCTCATGGGCGACACCCGCAGCCAGCTGGCCAATAGAGGCCATCTTTTCCGATTGCAGCAGCTGGGTGTGGGCATCCTGAAGTTTGTCGATCAATGCCTGCTGCTTTTGTTCAATAACCTTGCGTTTGGTAATGTCCCGAAATACGGTAATAGACCCCGCATAACCGGTGTCATCAATCATGGGGGAAACCACGAAGGCGATAGGCAGGGTTGTGCCATCCTGCCGATAGAAGGTGCCATCCTCCTCACGATAGGTGCGAAATCCATGCAAGGCTCTAAGCACCGGATTTCCCTCCTGCTCTGATACCGCTTCATCTATCATGCGTCTATAAGCTATCTCATGTATATCCTCTCCAATCAGGCCGTCATCTTCACACCCAATCAGGGTACGGGCCTCTGAATTGATAAAGGTGATTTTTCCTGTTGAATCACCTGCGATGATGCCATCACCAATGGAGTAGGTGAGGTTCTGCAGGAAGGCGCCCTCTTTCGATAACTCTCGCTCAACCTCTTTAAGTGTGGTGATGTTGCTGTGTATGGAGACATTTTTATAGGGTTTGCCCATGGGATCCAGAAAGGGAACGATGGTTGTATCCAGCCAGATCAGGTCGCCGCTTTTGGTACGATTACAAACCTCACCATTCCAGACCTCACCTGCCGTCAGTGTTTCCCACATCGTCTTGAAAAAACCGTCAGTATGGTGGTCTGATTTAAGCATACTGTGATCCTGTCCCAGCAGCTCGTCCCGGCTATACCCCGTACTCTCGCAGAAACGGTCGTTTACATAGATAATTTTACCCGCCACATCAGTGATACTGACGCTGGCATGTTGATCCATTGCAAACTTCTGATAATGCAACTCCCGCTCAGCTGTGGCGCGCTCAATGATGCCGCCCAGGGTATTAGCCACCATGGTTAAAAATGCCTCTTCATTTATCCCCCGCTCATGGCCTGCACCAACATAGACATTAAGCACACCCAGCATCTTTTCACGCGAGATGATGGGCATACAGTAGTGGCCGTGGTCTGCCATCCCCTCAAAGCGCACGGTATGCCCTTCATCCAGATGTCCTCTGAATACCGTTGCACCTGTTTTTGCCGCAGTGCCGCACAGACAGTGGCCCAAGGGAACCTGAGCACACATTGTCAGCAGTGTGTCAGCCAGCCCATGCTGAGCCTTCATCTCCAGTTTCTGCGTCTGCTCATTGTAAAGAAAGATGGCACCCTTACCCTGTACCGATAGCCAGGGGATAGAGATCAGCAGTTTGATGACTTTATCCAGCTGCTCTTCCAGAGTTATCGGCTCCAGTGATATTTGCAGGATTTCACTGATCGCTTTTTGCACATGGACATCATTCGCTATCTGAGCCTGTGATACCTTCAGGCTCTGTTAAAGTTCTTTGGAATGTCTGCTTTGTCTGCTCATCAGACGCTACCTTTTTTGCCGGATGCCATCTTGATTTTTTTGTTCATTGGATTATGTTCCTGATGTTTCAAGCAGGGTAGAGAGGGAACGATGGGTCTCCTCCATCTCCTTAAACAGCCCGCCAAGCTGCGACCACTCCAGACCAAGTTGTTTGACAACCTCTTCATCTACAGGAGGGATCAAGTTATATCCCCTGTCGCTCGGATCCAGACCGTGACTGATAATATCCGCCACATGGATTAAACAAGGCAGACTGTTTTGATGGTCATGCTCCGGCTGATGATGGCTGCCAATGACTCTGCAGATATGATTGGGGAAATTCCATTTTTTCGCCAGCTCCTCTCCCAGAGTGCAGTGGTCAATGCCCAGAACCGTTATCTCCGCCTCTTGCGTCAGGCAATGGTGATTATTCTGATAATCCAACGTAGCAGTGAAGTGTTCAGGAAAGTGCACAGCCAAGACTACCCGACCAAGGTCATGCAACAGCCCGCAGGTGAAGGCGCTGCCCTCATCTATGCCAATCTGTTTTGCCAACACGATACTCACAGCAGCGGTTCCCAACCCATGCCGCCAGAGCGCCTGAGAATCCAATACCGCATCACCAGATGAAGTGAGGTGGTTGATCACAGCTGAGGAGAGAGCCAGATTACGAACTATATGTTTACCCAGTAGTATGCAGGCATCTTTGACGGATGAGACCTGGTTACTGAATCCATAGTAAGAGGAGTTTGCAACCCGTAAAATTCGGGCCGTTAATCCGATATCCTGCTGTATGCACTTTGCAATACCGGCAATATCCACATCATCCTGATTGATGGCATGCAGAATCTTCATTACCCCTGGCTTAAGGGCAGGCAACTCATCAAGGTCATCCAGATTGATGGGGATCATTGCCGCTCTCCACAACGGTATTCAAGGATCATCTGCTTCAGACTATCCATTAAGGGACAGCCGGAAAGAAGCTGAAAACGCCTGTCCAGACACGCTTTCAGTTCGGCATTAAAGGCCGCCTGTTCGGGAGATACGACCTGCTTCATGACGCCTCTCCCTGCTGCTGAATAACCAGTATTTTGGCATTTACACCACTGCCATTTTTTATCTGATAGTGCTGCACTGCAACAATCCGCCCATTGGATAGCGTTACTTTATCTGCCGGCTGGATATTTTGTCCTGGTGTACTGTGAGTCTTGAGAGTCTCCGCTGGCAGCACATCATCTGCCATAAGGCCAACAACCCCATTCTTTCCATCATTAAGCAGCTTTAGGGCATATTGATTGACGGAAGAGATCAGGTTGTCTTCACTAATACCAATAATGCCAATAGGCAGGTGCTCAAGTATATCTTGAGCGACTTTAAGCGATACCAGGCTCAGTGCACTCTGTTTGACATTCTCATCTACACGCTCTTCCAGGCGCTGGTTAATGCGGGCTAACTCATCATTGGCAGCATGCAGCTCTTGGGTAAGGCGATGATTTTCATCCTGCAGTTCATATTGTCGGAAGGCCTCTTCAATATGATCCCGTAGCCGATCATCCTCCCAGGGTTTGGTAAAAAACTTGTAGATGGCGCTTCGATTGACGGCCTGGATTACAGCCTCCAGTTCAGTGTAGCCAGAGAGCATAATGCGAATACAATCAGGCCAACGCTCTCTGGCTTTATCCAGAAATTCAATGCCGCCCATTCCGGGCATTCGGGCATCAGAGACAATAACCTGCACCTTGTGCTGCTCCAGCAGTTTGAGACCCTCTTGGCCGCTCTCTGCAGTCAGTATCTGGTAGCCTCCACGTCGCAACAGACGCTTGAGTGACTGGAGGATATTGGGTTCATCATCTACTAGAAGAAGTGTTCGTGCCATAATTAATCTTCCTGCTAATCAGTGTAATTAGCTCAGCCTTGACTCCATCTGTTTTGTCAATACACACATGACATAGAAGATACCTAAAATATTAGGTAGTATGATTTCGGTTAAATGCTAGGGTCTGTTAACACTAATCCAACAGGCCCTTGATCAGTTCTATCGGCTATAGACAATAGAACTTTATTTTGCAAATCCACAATTATTTAACATGCGCATAGCGGTAAATATCCACATGATGCAAATATCAACAGTGAAACTCTCTCTATTGCTGCTGAGCCTTGCGCTTGGCCTTGCAAACCAGGCCTGGGGAGCATCTGAAGAGGGTATGGCAATGGCCATTAACCTCAAGCCCAATATGTACAATGGGCTGGTTATCTTTCGTGTCTGTGCCAAATGTCACTATGAAGAGGGGTGGGGGCAACGCAATGGTATTTTTCCACAGCTTGCAGGGCAACATGCCAAGGTTATTATTAAGCAGCTGGTGGATGTGCGCGACCATAATCGCGAGAGTGCCGGGATGGATCACTTTGCCATGTTGAAAGAGATCGGTGAGCCTCAGGTTCTGGCAGATGTTGCAGGCTATATCTCATCCATACTCATGACACCAAATCCAGGTATAGGGGCTGGCACAGATCTGGGGCTGGGTAAGAAACTCTATAATCAATACTGCGCAGCCTGCCACGGTAGGAATGGAGAAGGGGATAACGATCATTTTTACCCACGTATTCAGGGGCAGCATTACCGATACCTGTTGCGGCAATTCAAATGGATCTACCGTAAAGAGCGCACGAATATTCAGCCAGGCATGATGAACGCCATTGCGGATTTTACGCAACAGGATACCGAAGCCGTCATTGATTATATCTCCCGCCTAAAGCCGCCTAAAGAGAAGTTGGCACCATCCGTGAAGTGGAAAAACCCAGATTTTGAGTAAGGAATAATGCTTGCTATGGCCTCGTTTGTTTTCGGTGCTATTTGCAGCGTGTCCTAAATAATGTGCTTGTATAATCGACAGAATCTGCAATTCTATAATTCTATTAGATAGAACTCATTACAGGCTCCATGAAGAAAAGAATATTAATTGTTGATGACGAACAGAACACACTCAATGCAATCCAACGTGAATTGCGGCGGGTTGCAGATGAGTATGAGGTCTATACGACAACCAACAGCAAAAAGGTGCCTAACCTCATCAATGAACACCAAATTAACCTGTTGATTACAGACATCCTGATGCCGGAGAAGGATGGCATTGAAGTAGCGGCTGAAACCCTTACGCAGTATCCGTCGGTCAAGATCATCACCATATCTGGCGGTGGGCAGATTGAGGCTGAAGCCTATCTCGAAATGACCAAGACCCTTGGCATATCCCACACGCTTCGCAAACCATTCAATACGGATGAACTGCTGGCCGCGATCAGGCAGCTACTGGAAGAGACAGAGGATTTAGAAAAACCCCTCCATTAGTTCATAAATCAAGCCTATTGAGTCCAGAATTAACCGGGGCGCCCTAAGGTTTGTGGCAACTGCTTCACCCAATCCCGCACCTCTGCGCAGACACGCCGATAATGCTCCAGCGCCTCATGCTCTGATGCCGCCCCCTTAGCCAGCTCAGGTGGATCATCGAATCCATAATGAATCACAGTGGCCTTTCCAGGGAGCAGCGGGCAGTTGACCTGGGCATGACCACACACCGTGATCACATAATCAAACGCCATCTCCAGATCTGCCACTCTCTTTGACCTGTGGTCAGATATATCAACACCCTCCTCTGCCATCACCGCAACGGCATTAGGGTTTAACCCTTGAGCAACGGTGCCCGCTGAAAAAGCATCTATGCTGTCACGGTGGAAATGCCTGGCCCAACCCTCCGCCATTTGTGAGCGGCACGAGTTGCCCGTGCATAAAAAAAGGACTTTGATTTTTTGTGCTTGAGTCATGGGATTAACAACAGCATGAGCCGCCACTCTCACTATCGCTGGCACCCTTATCGAAAGGAAGTTTCATGCCCTTGCCTTCAAATATGCCGTAATGGGTATCATTCTACCCTAAAAATTCGAAATACTCTGCAAAGCGCGTCTCACTCAGCATACGGAAGGTATTCCCGCTCACCGGGAAGGTGGCACCCGCTTTGATGACATTCTGCTTATCAAATTGAAGCTGGCACTCGTGATGGGGAATGGTGCCTTTGTAGATCACAGCCTGCCCGTAGTTTTCACCGTGAGGCTCCAGATCAGGCAGTTTAAAGAGTCGATAGGTAGGAGAAAAGAAATTGACATGGTCAATACATTTTGCCACTTCGTCATTATCTATGGTTAACGGGCGATCCTCCACCAGTCGTGGATCCAAAAACCCTACCTGCTTAGCCAGATTATAAAAATCATTCCAATAGAGGGCACCACTTAGACATTCACCATAAAGAACGGGATCTGCTGCCAACTCCTTTGAAATGCGTCGATCTGAATAGACATCAGAGAAATAAATCTCTCCACCTGGCTTCAGGATACGGTAGGCTTCACGTAGAACAGCCTCTTTATCCGGCGAGAGATTGATAACACAGTTTGAGATAATAATATCAAAGCTGTTATCGGCCAGACCCAGCTCATCCAGGTGCTCAATATAGCCTTTTTTGAACTCAATATTAGGGCGGCTAAAACCAAACTGCTCCATGTGGTAGTCAATATATTTATTGGCAACAGCAAGCTGCTCATCGGTCATATCCACACCCAGCACATACCCCTGCTCACCAACAAGCTGGGAGAGCAGAAAGCAGTCACGGCCAGAGCCACTACCCAGATCAAGGATACGCATGCCCTGCAACAGCTCAGGCATCACCAGACCACAGCCATAATAGCGCCCTGCCACCTCTGCATGAATCTTACTCAACCCTTGCTTCACAAAATCAGGCATTGCCGTATCGGTACAGCAGGCATCTGTTTTCAGGTCTTCAGAAGACTGCAGAACCTTACCGTAATACTCTTTTACTGCATCTTTCATTCAAGCAATCTCTCTATTTCATCATTAAGCCGGATAGGATACGATTCTCAGTCCACTCCCCGCAAGCAACCACTGATGATTTTCTTCTTATGAATGAGCCTCAACAACCCCAACGCGCACACAAGTCAGCGGAGCTTGGCGCAAAATCAATGCTGCTGGGCCTCATCGGTTCAGCAGTAGCCTATTTTGGACTCTGGATTGAATCAGACATGACCGGCCTCATTGGCTGGGGAGCTGTAGGCATCGCCATGCTGGGCGGACTTATCTCACTCTTCTGGTATGCAGGGGCAAGCATACACCGATTTATAAAGGCTCGAACTGGAGAATAATCGTTTCAGTTAATAGCATTGGCCGCACGTTGTACATATACTTAATCGGATACGATTTTTTGCTGATTCAATCCACCCCCTCTTAACTCCATATCTGAAGCCATGAAAATATCTATCTATACACTACTGTTACTTTTCCCCATCAGCATCTGTGCAGCCGAGGCATATAAAATGGATGAAAAAGAGATGCAGGCCATGATGGCACAGATGCAGAAGATGCAAGACTGCATGCAGAAGGTTGACCACTCTGAGATTACCGCTGCCGAGCAACGCGCCACAAAGATTGCCGCTGAAGTCAAAGCACTGTGCGCTGATGGAAAGCGCGACCAGGCACGGGAACGCGTCATTACTTTCAGCAAAAAACTGGCGAAAACCCCAGCCCTGCAGGAGTTAAGACGGTGCAGCGAAATGGCCACCGGCATGACGCCCATAATGCCACTGCTGGATCAATACAAGGTCGATAACTTCGCTCAATATGACGTATGCACACAATAAAGCTGGCCATTAATCTGCCGGTTAATTGTTAATATGGACGCCTACACACCAAAGCAAATTGCGGAGCTGGTCAATAATATTGGCATTAAAAAAGCCGGCCTGCCACTGCTTCAGACCATCACGCTCAGCATTCTTGCTGGCGCCTTTATCGCATTTGGCGGCATGTTTTATACCATGGCCATCACGGACAGCACCCTGGGGCTTGGCCCCACTCGCTTGCTGGGCGGATTAGCATTCAGCCTGGGATTGGTACTGGTAATTATTGCCGGCGCTGAACTGTTCACCGGCAACAATCTGATCATTATCGCCTGGTCTGAAAAGAAGATAACCACCACCCAGCTGCTGCGCAACTGGGGCATTGTCTATGTGGGTAATTTCATTGGCGCACTGGCCTGCGCCTGGTTTATCCACTATTCCGGCACACTTGATATCGCCAATGGCGCAGTAGCAAAAACAGCACTCAATATTGCCCAAGGTAAGGTAGCACTCAGCAGCAGCCAGGCCTTTATTAGAGGCATTCTGTGCAACACATTGGTCTGCCTGGCTATCTGGCTATGCTTTGCGGCACACACGGTTTCAGGCAAGATATTGGCTATTCTATTCCCTATCTCAGCCTTCGTGGCCTTAGGCTTTGAGCACTCGGTTGCCAACATGTACCTCATCCCTATTGGCATGCTTCAGGAAGGCTCAACAATTACACTTATCGATTTTATACAAAACCTTATCCCGGTTACCTTGGGTAACATCCTTGGTGGCAGCGCTTTTGTCGCATTGGTCTACTGGATTTGCTATCTGCGTAAGTAATTTGTTATCCCTCATTCCCGTTTAAATAATGCCAGCCGCTAACAACTACACACAGAAGTTTTCAGCTATTTGTGAGCAAACTCTATTCCCTCTTCTATCAAAAGAGCTGAAGACCTTTATTAGTGACAAGGCACACAGGTATCGTTTTACGCTACAAGAGCTGCGCCAAATCTGTGAGATCTCACGCGACCTTGATATGTGGGAAGAGACCTCCATCCAGCAACTTTGGATCAATACGCAAATAGAGGACACCACCGGAAAGGCAGCAAAAAAAGCCATAATCAATCAGCTTAAAACAGATTGGTTGACACTTAAGAATAGCGCCACTCATTACCCCAAAGAAGAAGAGACCACCCTACCCTTGCAGAAACTCAAACTGGAAACAAGGGAGAAAAAACAACTGGGATTAGGTTATTGCCCAGTGGCCTCAGAGCGCACACGATGCTGCAATCTGATGACACTTGACGCCATAGATAACTGTGGATTCGACTGCAGTTATTGTAGCATCCAGGCCTTTTATCACGAAGACAAAGTCTACTTTGATCAAAGCTTTGCTGAAAAGCTACAGGCACTTGAGTTAGACCCTAACCAAATTTACCACATAGGAACAGGGCAATCATCCGACTCACTATTATGGGGCAATAAACACGGCATACTGGATGCATTAACAGCCTTTGCCAGAGCCAACCCTAATGTCATTTTAGAGCTAAAAACAAAATCAAAAAACATCAACTACCTGCTGGAACATGAAATACCTTCCAATATCATCTGCACATGGTCACTCAACACCCCTACAATCATCAGCAACGAAGAGCATCGTGCAGCAACGCTGGATGATCGAATTGAAGCCGCCCGAAAAGTAGCCGACAAAGGTATAGTGGTTGGCTTTCATTTCCACCCCATGATCCACTACGACCATTGGAGAGAGGATTACACCCACATCTTTCACCGCTTGCAGGATTCATTCAAACCTGCAGAAGTGGCACTCATTTCATTCGGCACATTGACCTATACAAAATCTGTAGTTAAGCAGATTCGCCAACGAGGATTGAAAAGCAAAATATTGCAGCTACCACTGATTAATAGCGATGGTAAATTAAGCTATTCAGAGGAGACAAAACTTGAGATGTTTTCTCATGCCTACCATAGCTTTACTCAATGGCATGGCAGGGTATTCTTCTATCTATGCATGGAGAATAACAGGCTGTGGCAACCCGTATTTGGTTATGCCTATCCCTCTAACGAGGATTTCGAATCTGCGATGAAACGCGCATACATGGCAAAAACAGGCGCAGTCATCACAAAATAATCATTACTATTTCATTGTCACAAGCGTCAGTTTCGCCCGTACCTGCCCCGGCTCATCTTCCGCTGAAACATTTATATTTTACACCTTGATGCCATAGGTTTTATTGACGGCCATCACCCATAAAATCATCTGATCAAAAGAGGCGCCTTCCAGCCAGATCCGGGCTTTGTCGCTGCCTTCAGGGGTAATCCGCTTCATGGATTCCTTAATACCATTCTGACGACTGGTTTTGCTTATAACAGCAAGCAGTGTGTCTCTTCCTGATCCACTCAGTTTTTTTGCGCCACTTGCATTGGAGCGCAAGGATTTAGCCTCCTGTGCAACCCCTTCTAAATGTGTTTTAAGATTTTTCTGTGCGGCCACTCTTGTCGTCAACAGATCCCTTTGCTCCATAAAAGGCTCTACCAAAAACAGGTATCCTCCCATGACCACAAGCCCAATAACACCAAACCCCAATGCCTTCTTCTCTCGATCCTGGAGCGTCGCCCACCATTTAGTCATGATTATTTACGCTCCTGTATCATAATGCGGCCATCCACACCTTCTCTTCGTGATACCGCAGACAGTACTTCAACCTTGATTTCCCGCTCTCGTCCTTGCAGTAGTTTTTGTTGGAACACTTCAAACTGACTCAGATCTGACCCCTGCAGGCGCAGATTCAAGATGCCACTTTTGTAATTTAATCCTTCCAGCTGCAGATCCTTCTCTTTATGCAGCTCTTCGCCACTGATATGAAGCAGGGCAAGAAAGGTATCTGAACCACGCCCATACTGCTGTCGCAGCTCAGCCAATTTTCGATCCGCCTGCTGGCGTTCATTACCGCGTATAATTTTGCCTGCATCGGGAAAAGCATCACGATAGAGCGTCTCAATCTCTTGCGCCAGCTTCTTGTCCTCTTTTACCCGTTGCCAGTGGTTGTACCCCACGCCTCCTAACTGGACAAAACAGGCCAACACCAACAATGCAATTGCAGCGCGCCATGGTTTAACCGTCATTAACGATGCGGCATCCTGCCGACTATACTCACCCTGCAAAAGGTTAATACCTGTATTCATTGCCAGGGTAGAAGCCATCATGGCCATCCCGGTCTCCGGCACTGGTGAAATATCCACCTCACAGCCAGTCAACTCCAATTGGGTGACATCAGGGGCAACATCTCCGCCATACCACACTCTGAGTTTGGGGGTGTCATCTACTGTACATTCTTTCAGTAGCCGCTCGACAACAGGCAGCAAGCTGTCCGCTTCCAGCGCCAGCCCCTGATCTCTGCCATAGCGCAGCAGTGCTTTTTTATCCTCAACCAGAATGGTCCAGACTCCCTCACTCCATGGCAGCAGCAGTGGCGCAGCATAGGCAGATACGGGTTGGATGCCCAGCTGCATCAATGCATCCAGAGATTGATCCAGCGATTGACGCCGTATAACCGCCACCGGCATGGCACCTTCTGCATCCTGCACGCCTCTGGCAAAATGGAGATGCTCAACATCTTCGGCCAACTGCTCTTCCACTGCATACGGCAAGGCCCGGGCAATGCCTGTCGTATTGCGTGTGGGAATGGTTACATGGGTCAGCAGCACATCAACACCCGGCACCAACAGGACAACCTGTCTGTTTTGACAGACGCCCGCCAGCTCTTCACCACTGCCACGCCCCACGCCTGACAGGGGTCTGCCTTTGCTGCTGACGGCCAGCCACTCAAACTGGTCATCAGAAAAACGGATTAAAATCGGGTCAGCCACTAAAATCTATCCTCTCGCATACGCTGTAGCACCTCTACATCGCCTGTCGGCAGTCGATGCAGCAGGGACACAACAGCCACCCTGGCCCTGCCTACAGCTACTCTACTATGCAGTTTAAAGTAACTGCTCTCAACACCAAGCCCCTCCCTTGAGGAGGTGGTCAGATTGAAACGCGCCAAGCCATCTGCCATAAAATCACCAATATTTTTATAGGGTGATACTTTCATTTCATCGACCAGCGCCTCTGCATCCTTATACTGAAAACCCTTGAACCAGCTCTGCAGCACCTCTGCCTTTGCTGTATTGACATTGAGCGCAACAGGTTGCGGCAGTGCCGTAATAAAACCCGCCAATTGTTTATAGATCTCCAGGGTAAAACCTTTAACCAATAACAACTCACTGGGGTGCGCCATCAGGCGATTTGCAGCGCTGTAGGGCGGCTCCTGCGATTGATAGAAATCATCCTCTGCGCCGAAGTTCCTCGGCACAGCGTCTTCATCCAACCAGTCCAACACCGCATCCACCAGCTCATCCACCGACAGCACATCCAGCTCCAGATTGATCAGCAGTCGTTTGAAGCGCTCAACATCCTCCTTACTAACGACCAACGGTGGCTGCTGGCCATCGGCCACTTGATCCGACTGATCCTCAGGTCTCTGCAGCAGCCTGTTGATATCAAACAGACCCTGCTGGTCCTCGATCTTGCCTTCAACCACGCCCCCTTCCACATCATCCTTTATCGGCGTATTCCAGGGTTCATCACGATGATCAACCTCTGGACTCTCTTTGAGATCCTCCGCCAGCATACCTTTGGCCCAGCTCTCAACGCCAAGCATATACAGCCAGGCCTGATCTGCACGCAAAATATTTTCAGTGCGGCGGATATCCACCTGCAGGCGCGAGCTGATCGACACGGCGGCAATGGTAGCCGCCGCCACCACCAACAGCACCGTAACCAAGGCGATGCCGGCAGAGTTTTCCAGTGCTCTGCGCATGACTAAAAAGGCACCTCAAAGGTGCGGGTAATGGTACCCCAATCCTCCAGTACCAGCACCATCTCGACCGCTCTGGGCAATGTATCCACGCCCACATCGGCACCCGGCACCGGCCAGCTGGACCTCCAGCCGCCCTGTAAAAAACTGAAGCTGATATCACTCACGCCACGCAGCAGCACCCTCTTCTTGGGAATACTGTTATCGACACGATCCAGCGCAGACCAGACCAGACGCCTCAGCTCACCCTCCCCCCACTGGTAGGCCACCCGGTACAGCCCACTGCGGCCTGGCCGACGGGGGTGCTCTCTCCCTCCCCGGGTGAAGGCGATCTGGTAATCTGCCCCCGAATCCGCAAACAGCGCCGCCTCCTGCTCACCGTACTCGCCACGGATGGGGCGCGATGTCATATACTGCATGTCCTGCTGTATCAGCAGCAGCGCCATCTGTAACTCGGTCAATCTCTCCGCCGCCCGCTCTGTGCCGTTGCGCGCATTCAGCACCGTCTTCAATCCGCCATAGGCCATGATCGACATCACGGAAAAGACCGCCAGCGCAATCAAGACCTCGATCAGCGTAAAGCCCCGGTTTTTCTGCCCCAACAGCACTACTGGTGCACCTCGACATATCCTGTCAGCAGGGCAAGCCGGGCTTCACCGTTCTCCGGCCTGACCGAAACCTCCGCTTTCAGGACATCGGCATCCGGCGTTGATGAGAGCACAGTACGCCAACGCCAGAGACGCCCGGCCATCTCCTGCTCCCCCTCATCTGTACCCAGGGAGGGCTTGTCGCTTGTCCGCAGCAGTGCCAGCTGATTCAGCGCCACCCAGTGGGCGATGGTCTTATTTTCAAGATAGGCCTGATTCGAGGTGAAGCTGCCAGCCGATTTGACCAGCGCCGCCATGGCGATAGCCAATACCGCCAGCGCCACCAGCACCTCCATGAGACTGAAACCCGCCTGCCTTGCCGCCGGGGTCACCGCTCCGGCTCCGGAAAACGCACCTCGACCTCGCCGTTCTCATCGGTTTCAATCACCGTTGGCTCAGACTGATCAACAGCATGGATGCGTAGCTCGAAGGGGGTCATTTCACCGCTGTCATAGAAAATAATGGAGGGTTCCGGCTGCTCCGCTTTTTTCCCCAGGTCATCTTTTTTTACATTGGCCTCAACAGGAGGGAGCAGCTTGCCATCCTGCCACAGAGCCAAACGCCACCCCTGGGGCAACTGGTGACGTTGCAACAGATCATCGCCTTCGACAGTCAGCCAATATTTTTCGCCCGCTGAAACAAAGTAATAGGCGTTCGCCTCAATCAAAAGACCAATAGGGGCACCGTCAAGAATAGCCTGCTGTGCGGCCAGGGTTGACAGTCGCTGCAACCGTCTTGTCTCATCCTCCAGTGACTGTGCAGCGCCTCCGAAACCGACCATCAGCTTTACAAATCCCGCCGAGATCAGCGAGATGATAAAAACAACAATCAGCAACTCCAGCAGGGTGAACCCGACTCTTTGGCGCCGCAGGGAAGGAAATGAATGCATCAACGGGCCGGACGACACGCTTCCAGCCACCGGCTACTCCGCAGCCCAGTTCCCAATATCAGCATTAATGCCTTGGCCACCCGGCGCATTGTCCGCGCCAAATGAGTAGAGATCATAAGCACCATGCGTTCCAGGCTGGAGATAATTATAGTTATTGCCCCAGGGATCTTTTGGCACACGATCAATATAACCACCCTCCTGATAGCGAGCGCCACTGGACAGGCTTCCTGGTGCTGTGACCAGCGCCTCTATTCCCTGATCGGTGGTGGGGTAGGTAAAATTGTCCAGACGGTACAGATCCAACGCTGCAGAGAGCGCACGAATATCCGACTGCACCTTGGTGATACGTGCCTCATCAGGCTTACCCATAATTTTAGGCACCACAATAGCCGCCAGGATACTCAGAATAACCACAACTACCATCACCTCAATCAAAGTGAAACCTGACTCCCCCCTCTCCCAGCTGCACTTACGCCTTTTGGCAAACATCTCCACCTTACCTCCATAAATATCAAGGGCTAAAATCCCGGCCAGACACTAAAACATCCCTTCCCGGATTAAAAAACGTAGCCTACCATTAATAGCCTCTATCAGGCATTATATTGGCATTAGTTAAAGATAATCTTCAGCATAAAATTAAAACCAGATCGCAGATATATTAATGGTATTTGCTAAGGTAATAGTCATTCACATCTATACTATAGCTTTAGATTCGCAAGAGACCTGAAACAACCGGTGAACAACGCTCAATCTCTTTTACCCCGGCTATTGCCGGCTACAGCAGCATTCGGAGCTGCGGCACTGCTTGCATGGGTTGTGTTTGACACCTTCAATGCCTACCGTGCAATCCAGGAAGCATTTCAAGACGGAGAGGCAATCCTGCGCAGCCGCACAAACTCTCAAACACCGGCCAGCGGCATCAATCTTGCCCAGATCCCAAACTGGCACCTGTTTGGCGATAGATCCCAGCAGACCAAAGCCACAATCCCACAAAAGATCATTGAAGCCCCGACAACCCCACTGGCACTGACGCTTCAGGGAACATTTCGAGGCAAATCCAATACTGAAGAGAGTTGGGCCATTATCAGTTCATCCGACAGTGAGCAGGCCATGTATCAGGTAGGCGATGAGATACCCGGTGGAGCCACCCTGTTAGCAGTAGAGCCTTTTCGCGTCATACTGGAGCGTAATGGACGACATGAGTCCCTCTCTCTGCCCCGCCCATCAATGGATGAAGAACAACAGGCCGCCACGGGTAAAGAACCCCATCCATCAACAGGGCGCAGGGTACCCGATGCCATGCCCAACAGAATTCCACCACCGGCCAGCCCCACTGCTGACAAGTATACCGAGAAACAAGCACTTATCGAAGAGATGGCAAGAATCAGAAGCAAATTTGCACGATAAATGCAGTTTGAATCAATCCACATTTCCCGCATAATGGATCAATTGCCCATCATCCCCAGCCCATAATAGTGCTAATAACGAAAACCAACTTGAACTAAGGAACAAGCAACGGCACTCCATGTTAAAACGTCTTCAACTACTCTTTTTGGTATTCGTCATCTCTCTACCTGTCTGGGCAGAAGGCACGCTAACGCTAAACCTGAACAATGCCGATATCCGGGTGCTGATCAATACCGTATCCGAGATGACCGGCAAAAACTTCATTGTTGATCCGCGTGTAAAAGGCAAAGTGACTGTCATCTCCTCCAGTCCCAGCGACCGCAGTCACATCTACGAAATCTTCCTCTCCGTACTCAAGGTGCATGGATTTGCCGTAGTCCCCAGCGGCGATATCAATAAGATTGTACCCAGCACCATCGCCAAACAGGATAATATCCGCACCATTACCAGCACCCAGCTGCGCGGCACCGATGAGATAGCCACGCGTGTTATCGAGGTCAAGCACGTTATGGCCTCGCAACTGGTTCCTATCCTGCGGCCACTGATGCCGCAACAGGCTCATCTGGGTGTACATGCTGACAGCAACACCCTGATCATCTCGGACTCCATCGCCAACATGGAGCGTGTCATCAGTATCGTCAGGCGCATTGACCGAATCGGCACCAATGAAGTGGAGATCATCCCGCTGGAACACGCCAACGCAGCCGATCTGGTTCAGGTGCTGACATCACTGCGCAACAACGCACAAAAAGGCAAGGCACCGCCAGGGCAGCAACCTATTTTGGTCGCAGACCCCCGCACCAACACGATTCTGCTGGGGGGCAATCCAGACCTGCGCCTGGAACTGCGTGCACTGATTGCACACCTGGACACCCCGGTTGCCATCGAAGGACAGACCGAGGTGGTCTATCTCCGCTATGCACAGGCCAAGGATCTGGTAACGGTACTGCAAGGCATCGGCACCAAACAGCTGGAGGCCGAGAAAGAGGTGAAGAAAGGGGCGCAGGCAAAACCCCAGTTCGACATCCAGGCCGACGAGGCAACCAACGCACTGGTCATTACGGCTCCACCCTTGATCATGCGTTCACTCAAGCAGGTCATCAATCAGCTGGATATTCGCCGTGCCCAGGTCTATATCGAGGCCGTAATTGCAGAGCTGACCGATAAAAAGGCCGTTGAACTGGGCTTTGAATGGGGAACATCCGGTGCCAACAATGGCTTTTCTGCCAGCATTGACCACACACCAGATGCTGAAAGCAAGCTCTCCGTCAGAGGCTTTAACCTGGAATACTCCAGTGGGGGCACCCTACGCGCACTGGTGCAGGCCTTTGCTGGCGATGCAGAGACCAACATCCTCTCCACACCCTCACTGCTTACACTGGATAACGAGAAAGCCACCATCCACGTCGGTGAAAACGTACCCTTTGTCACGGGACAATACACCACCTCCAGTGGTGACTCATCCACCACCCCGTTTCAGACCATAGAGCGTCACGATGTGGGTATTAAATTGACCGTTACCCCACAGATCAATGAAGGCGACACCATCAAACTGGAGATTGAGCAGGAGGTCTCAAGCGTTGTTCCCGGCACCGTAGGGAATGACCTGATCACCAATAAACGCACACTGGAAACCACTATCCTGGTGGATGATAAACAGACCATCGTGCTGGGTGGACTGATCAAAGACAATCTCAATGAAACCGTCTCCAAGGTACCTCTGCTTGGCGACATCCCGGTACTGGGGCTGTTGTTCAGAAACACCAGCACCACAACCAACAAAACCAACCTGATGATCTTTCTGCGGCCCGAGATCATCCGCAACCGGCGCACCAGCCTGCGTCTGACCAATTCAAAATATAACTACATCAGAAACCTACAAAAGAACATCGACAAGAATCAGGAAAAATGGCAACTCAAGCTGACACCCAACAAGAGTCGCCCGCTACTACCCGCATTAGATAACGGGGCATCTGCAAACAAAACATCTGAACCCACCCGCAGTGATTAGATAGATCAGATGCCTGAGCCTCAAAGCGATCAACAGGACACCCATCCTGCCGCCCAACTCCCCTACAGCTTCGCCAAACGACATGGCGTGCTGATCGAGACGGGGGATGACGGGAAGGCCAGAGTCGCGCACCTTGAAGAGAGCGGCACACTGGCATTGATTGAAGCTCAGCGTTACCTTGGCACCCCTGTCAGCTTCAAACAACTCACTGAAGACGAATTCAACGCCCTGTTGCAAAAGACATACGAGCAAGGCTCCGCCAAGGCCCAACAGATGATGGACAACATCGGCGATGATATGGATCTTAATGATATTGCCGACCAATTACCTGAGCCTGAAGACCTGCTTGAGAGCGCCGACGAAGCCCCGATCATCCGTCTCATCAACGCCCTGCTGGCCGAAGCGGTAAAGGAGAGCGCCTCCGACATCCATATCGAACCCTTTGAAGACCGGATGGTGGTACGTCTGCGGGTCGATGGCGTGCTGCGGCAGATCCTACAACCGTTGCGCGCCATGGCGCCGATGGTGATCTCCCGTCTTAAGGTGATGGCCAAACTGGATATTGCCGAAAAACGTCTGCCACAGGATGGGCGTATCTCACTGCGTATTGGTGGCCGGGCGGTGGATGTGCGTGTCTCAACACTGCCCTCCATCCATGGTGAGCGCATTGTACTGCGGCTGCTGGACAAACAGGCCGGGCGGCTGGATTTGAAACAACTGGGTACCCGCAAGGATGAGCTGGAATCCATGCAGTCGCTGATCCGGCGACCCCACGGTATCATCCTGGTAACCGGCCCCACAGGTTCAGGCAAAACCACCACCCTGTATGCCGTCCTCAGCCAACTCAATGACCGAAAGAGAAACATCCTGACCGTAGAGGATCCTATCGAGTATTACCTGGATGGCATCGGTCAAACCCAGGTAAACCCCAAGGTGGATATGACCTTTGCCCGTGGCCTACGCGCCATCCTGCGTCAGGATCCCGATATCGTAATGGTGGGCGAGATCCGCGATCTGGAGACCGTAGAGATCGCCGTCCAGGCCAGCCTGACCGGCCACCTGGTGCTATCGACCCTGCACACCAACACAGCCGTCGGCGCCATCACCCGTCTGCGTGATATGGGCGTTGAACCCTTTCTGCTCTCATCCAGCATCATTGGCGTATTGGCGCAACGGCTGCTGCGCAGGCTCTGTCCCGACTGTAAAGAGGCCTATACCGCCAGCCAGTCAGATCTGGACACGCTGGGCATTACCCCTGAAACAGACAAAACCATTACACTCTATCACCCAAAAGGGTGCAAAACATGTAACTACCAGGGTTACCGTGGGCGCAGTGGCATCTTTGAACTGGTCGTTATTGATGATGCGATGAAAAATCTTATCCATGATGGCGCCGGAGAACACGAGCTGGAGAAGCAGGCCCGCACCCGCTCACGCAGCATGCTGCAAAACGCCAGAGAGAAGGCCATCAGTGGTGAAACCAGCCTGGAAGAGGTTGTTCGGGTCGCACATGAAGATTAACCCCATAAAACGCAATTGAGGCCACACCTTGGGTGCATTTGAATACCAGGCCCTCGATCAACAGGGGCGGCAAAAAAAAGGCATCATAGAGAGTGATACCTCACGCCTGGCGCGTCAGGCACTGCGTGACCAGGGGTTAACGCCGCTCTCGGTTGAGGCCGTTGTCACGCAGGAATCACGCAAACCGGCTGCCTTGGGTGGCAGCAGCGGGATTGGCACCCGCGACCTCGCCCTGCTGACCCGCCAGCTCGCCACACTCAGCCGCTCTGGCATCCCCTTGGAAGAGGCACTCCATGCCGTCTCACAACAGACAGAGAAGCCCCGTATCCGGCGTATTATTCTGGGCGTTCGATCACGCGTGCTGGAGGGCCAAAGCCTCTCCAATGCATTGGGCAACTTCCCTAACGCCTTTCCCATACTCTACCGGGCCACCGTAGACGCCGGCGAATCCTCCGGTAAACTGGATTATGTGCTGGAAAAACTGGCTGAATATGAGGAGACCCGGGAGCTGATGCGCCAAAAGGTGCAGCTGGCCATGATCTACCCGATCATGCTGACCACGGTCTCCATCCTGATCGTTATCGGGCTGCTGGCCTACGTGGTGCCCGAGATTGTCGGGGTGTTTGATAATCTGGGACAGGAGCTGCCGATCCTGACGCGCTGGCTGATCATGTCCAGTGACTTCATCCTGGACTATGGCATTTTACTGCTCGGTGGGATCATCGCCATCTGGATGGCTTGCGCCGCCATGCTGCGGGTTGAGCATATCCTTTTCGCCTACCAGACCATCCAGTTGCAACTGCCCCTGATTGGGCGCTTTATACGCGGCTCCAACACCGCACGTTTTACCCGCACCCTGGCCATCCTCGTCGGCAGTGGCGTAGAGCTACTGGAGGCACTGCGCATCGCCAGTCAGGTGGTGCCCAACCTGCCCATGCGCAAAGCGGTGGAACACACCGCCGTGCGGGTTCGAGAGGGTGACAGCCTCAGCCGGGCGCTGAACCAAACCAAACTCTTCCCACCCATTACGGTGCACCTGATTGCCAGTGGTGAGTCCAGCGGACAACTACCCGAAATGCTGGAGGGTGCTGCAGACAACCAACAGCGCGAGGTTCAATCCATGGCCGAGATGCTGATCGGCGTCTTTGAGCCAGTGCTTATTCTATTCATGGGCGTGGTTGTGCTGCTCATCGTCATCGCCATCCTGCTGCCTATCTTTGAGATGAACCAGCTGGTTCGGTAGAGCCACTACCATAACGCTCACCAATCGCCACAAACCCATCCAGATGCGCCAGCAGTGTCTGCACCAGGAAGGGGTCAAAATGGCTGCCCTGTTCCTGCTCGATCCATGCCACAACCCTGTTCAGTGGCCAGGCCTCCTTATAGGGCCGTATTGAGAGCAGTGCATCATAGACATCCACCAAACCGACTATCCTGCCGTAGATATGAATATCCTCACCTTTCAGCCCCCATGGGTAGCCTGCCCCATCCCATCGCTCATGATGTTGATGCGCAATCACTGCCGCTGCCTTCAACAGACTGCGATCAGAGTGCACCAGCATGGAATAACCAATCGTGGTGTGATTTTTCATCACCTCAAACTCTTCATCCGTTAGCTTCCCGGGCTTCAGCAGAACCTCATCCGGTATGCCCAGCTTGCCAATATCATGCAGCGGGGCCGCTGAGGCCAATAGCTCAATATCTTTAGCCGCCATCCCGATTTTTGATGCCAGCAGCCGGCTATATTCAGTCACCCGCTTGGTATGATTTTTTGTCTCTTTTGAACGCCGTTCCTCAATCACCCCCATGGTGAAAACGGTCTCTCTCAATGTATTTTCAATCTCTTTATTCAGATCAACCAGGCTGTGGTTCATCTTTTTAAGCAGATCCTGATTGGCAATGATATCGCTGTTAAAATGGTTGATCTCTTCTGCAACATTGACAAATTCAAGCGAATCAAACTTCTCTGTACTTACCGGCTTATGCTCCTGATAGGCACGCCTGGCTCTTTCAATGAGACTCTCCAATGGCTCCTGCACATAGACCTGAACCGTACGAAAGGTATTGGCAATGACCAATAGAATAAAAAACAGCGCAACCAGAAGAATCAACATCAGTATCCATGACGCCATGGTGCGGTATTTCAATATATCCAACTCAATATCCACCGCCCCCAATACTGTACCTTCATCCACCTGATGACACTCAAGGCAGTTAAGCGCGCCCCGGTTTGTTGCAATATAGGGCACAATGGCTCTAATGACAGGAGATGCCCCAAAATCATCGATTTGAAAAAAGGGGGTTTTTGATTCAAATGCCTTCTGTACCAGAGGTGTCACAGCAGCTTCCATACGACCTGGCCCAAACTGCTTATTGACTGCGGGGGCACGTATGATGACTATCTGATTTATATCATGCAGCGTTCTTATCTCATTTAAGAAATAGTCACGCTTATCCATAATCCCTGCTTTCATGTGTGCCGTCAGTCCAGCCTTGACCATATCGGCAACGGCCAGCGCCTCGTTCTTTATAATATTATGAGAGAGTGATCTAAAGTTGAATCCGGTGACAGCCGCCATCACCAGCGCAGCGACAAGCAGGAATGCAAGGAGATTTCTTACCGTAATGGTTTTGATACTGGGCTTCAGCATTTATTGTCCAATAACCAGCTGCATATCCACTGGTAAAATTCGGGATTGTTGTTATCACGCTGCACAACGAAACCCGGCCACAAGAGCGTGGCAGCATTTCAAATCAAGTATAGGACAAACTAACACTGCAGTGAGGGAGGGTTACTCAGATTGAGTTTTTATCACCCCGTACAAACGCATCAAACAACATCAATACCACACCGATTGATATTGCGCTGTCAGCAATATTAAAGGCCGGCCAGTGGCATTGGTTTACAGCCTCTTTTACCCGGCTGCCAAAAAATGGCAGGCAACCATCGGCAACATAGTAGAGATCAATAAAATCTATAACGTAACCATAATAGACACGGTCAATCAGATTGCCAACCGCACCACCAATGATCAGACTCAATGCAGTGGCTGTCAGCCGCTCATCTGTATCCAGTTTTAACAGCCATACCACAAGACCCGTGGTGACCAGGGAGGAGACCACAATAAAGAACCAGCGCTGCCACCCCCCCTGGTCACTCAGAAAGCTGAAGGCAGCACCTGGATTAAACATCAGGGTAAGATCAAAGTATGGAAACAGTGGCAGCGACTGATAGACGGCCAGGTTGCTGGCCGCCCACTGTTTGGTGAGCAGATCCAGACCGATGATGGCAAAGGAAACCCACAGCCAACGCAGCATAAGTTTAGGCGAATCGACGAAGCTCACCTGAACCCGCTACATTTTCCACACAGCGGCCACAGAGTTCCGGGTGATCGGCATGACGCCCTACATCGGCCTGATGATGCCAGCAGCGGCTGCACTTTGCATGATCCGATGGCGAGATGATGACGGAGAGACTCGGCACCTCTGTAGCCACCGCACGCTCCGGCCGCTCATCTACCGAGTGCAGCCGCGCATAGGAGGTGATGAAGATAAAATGCAGCTCATCCTCCAGTTTGGCCAGCTGCCGGTAGAGTTTCTCACCACAATAGAGATCCACCTCGGCATTCAGCGCAGAGCCAATGGCCCCGGCCTTGCGCGCATCTTCCAGGTGTTTGCTCACCGCCGAACGAACGGATGACAGCTGCTCCCAAAAGGTGCGGTCAAAATCCCCAGCCTCATCCAGTGCAAACAGGCCGTCATACCAGGTCTCCAGAAAGACAGCCTCGCTGCGCTCGCCGGGGATATGCTCCCAAATCTCATCTGCGGTAAAACTAAGGATTGGCGCCAGCCAGCGCACCAACGCCTCAATAATGTGATACATGGCCGTCTGCGCAGAGCGCCGGGCCAGACTATTAGCCTGGGTGGTGTATTGACGATCTTTGATGATATCAAGATAGAAACCGCCCATCTCTGTCACACAGAATTTCTGCACCTTTTGATAGATGATATGGAACTGGTAGTCGCGGTAGGCTGTGACGACCTCCTCCTGCAGCTGTAGTGCACGATCCACCGCCCAACGATCCAGCGCCAGCATGGATTCAGATTCAACCATGTGTTGCACCGGATCAAAACCATCCAGATTGGCCAGCAGAAAGCGAGAGGTATTACGAATGCGCCGATAGGCATCCGAGGTGCGTTTGAGTATCTCATCCGAGACATTCATCTCATAGCGGTAGTCGGTGGCGGCCACCCACAGGCGGATGATGTCCGCCCCCAGATTGTTGATCACCTTCTGCGGCGCCACCACATTACCAACTGATTTGGACATCTTGCGCCCATTGGCATCGACGGTAAAGCCGTGGGTCAGCACCTGTTTATAGGGTGCCTGACCCGATACGCCAATCGAGGTGAGCAGGGAGGATTGAAACCAGCCGCGATGCTGATCAGAGCCCTCAAGGTAGAGATCCGCCGGAAAGGCCAGCTCCTTGCGCCGGTTCAATACACAGGCATGGGTGACGCCCGAGTCAAACCAGACATCCAGGGTATCGCTCACCTTGTCATAATCGACCGCCTCATCACCCAGCAACTCCTCCTGCTGTAGCTGGAACCAGGCCTCGATACCTTCCGCCTCCACCAATTTGGCAACCTCTTCGATCAGGCGCGGCGTCTCAGGGTGCAGCTCACTGGTCACCTTATGCGCAAACAGGGCAATCGGCACACCCCAGGTGCGCTGGCGCGAGATACACCAGTCAGGGCGGCCTTCTACCATCCCCTCAATACGCGCTTTACCCCAGTCGGGAATCCACTCAACCTGATCAATATCCCGTTTGGCCGCATCACGCAGACCCTGTTGATCCATGCTGATAAACCACTGCGGTGTCGCCCGGAAGATAATCGGTGTCTTGTGCCGCCAGCAGTGTGGGTAGCTGTGGGTCAGACGCTCTTCATGCAGCAAGGCACCCTTGGCTTTGAGCACCTCGATCACATGCTCATTGGCTTGAAAAACATGCTCACCCGCAAACAGCTCTGTACCTTCAAGAAAGCAGCCGTTGCTACCCACCGGGTTATCCACTGGCAGGTTGTAGCGCGCACCGACCACATAATCATCCAGACCATGGCCCGGGGCTGTGTGTACCGCACCCGTACCGGCCTCCAGCGTGACATGCTCACCCAGAATGACCGGCACCTCCCGTTGGTAGAAAGGGTGCTGCAGTTTCAGACCTTCAAACACCTCACCGTTGGCATAACCGACAACGTGGTACTGCGCTATGCCGTAGCGATCCATCACATCCTTGAGCAGCGCATCCGCAACCACCAGACGTTCAACCCCCTGCGACCCTTCACATTCAACAACCGCATACTCCAGCTCCGGGTTGAGCGCCACGGCCTGGTTGGCCGGCAGGGTCCAGGGGGTTGTTGTCCAGATTACAAACGAGAGCGGGCCACCCTCATGACCACTGCGTACATGCTGGCAGCGCGAAAGCAGCACCTCTTCATTCAGCACCGCAAAGCGGACATCGATGGCGAAGGAGCTTTTGTCCTTGTACTCCACCTCGGCCTCGGCCAGCGCAGAGCCGCAATCGGTACACCAGTGCACCGGCTTGAAACCCTTCTGCACATGTCCGTTCTCAACGATGCGACCCAGCGCACGAATAATGTCGGCCTCGAAATGGTAATCCATGGTTAGGTAAGGGTTGTCCCAATCACCCATTACCCCCAGCCGTTTGAAATCGGTACGCTGCTTATCCACCTGCTTCCCGGCATAGATGCGGCAGGCCTTGCGGAATTCAGCCGCAGTGATCTTGACACCCGGCTTACCTGCCTTCTTCTCTACCTGCAGCTCAATCGGCAGACCGTGACAATCCCACCCTGGCACATAGGGTGCATCGAAGCCGTCCAGTCCACGGCTTTTGACAATAATATCCTTGAGCACCTTGTTCACCGCATGACCGATATGTATCTCGCCATTGGCGTAGGGAGGGCCATCATGCAGGATGAACTTGGGTCGCCCACTGGCCACCTCCCGCTGCTTTGCATAAAGATCCATCTCCGTCCAACGCTTGAGCCGCTGCGGTTCCCGCTGCGACAGATTACCCTTCATAGGGAAAGCCGTTTTGGGGAGATTGAGGGTGCTCTTGTAGTCTGTCACTGTGTCTGCCTATCGCTCTGAATTAGTATCTAATGTTATATCGCTGCTGGACGCACACCGAGGATCTTCCTCGCCGCACGCGCATCGCGTTCAATCTGTCTGCGCAGCTGCTCGAATGAGTCGAAGCGTTTCTCATCCCGCAGTCGCTTGCAAAACTCCACTTCCAGATGCCTGCCGTAGATCTCCTGGCAAAAATCAAACAGATGCACCTCAAGCAGGTAACGCCGATCGCCATCCACCGTTGGCTGATTGCCAATATTGGCAACCCCAGGCACCGGCTGCTTGCCCAGGCCATGCACCTGCACCGCAAACACGCCATGCAGCGGACTGGCCTTTCGATGCAGGCCAATATTGGCCGTGGGGAAGCCGATGCTGCGCCCCCGCTGGTCGCCATAGACGACGCGCCCACAGATACGATAGGGCCGCCCCAAGCAACGCCGGGCCAGCTCCAGATCGCCACAAGCCAATGCCTTGCGCACCCGGGTGCTGCTGATGCGTTCGCTCTCGACCACAACCGTATCCATGCTGTCAACACCAAACCCGTGCCGCGCTCCAGCCTCATGTAACAGCTTTATATCACCTGCACGGCCCTGGCCAAAACGGAAATCATCGCCCACCAGCAGATAGCGTATCCCAAGGCCACTGATCAGCACTCGTTGAATGAACTCATCCGCACTCATTGCCGCCAGCCGGGCACTGAACTCCAGCAGCATGACCCGCTGGATACCGGCCTCATCCAATACCCTCAGTTTTTCCCGCAACCGGGTGAGACGCGCCGGGGCCGCCTGCGGGCAGAAGAACTCCAGCGGGTGCGGCTCAAAGCTGATGACAGTGGCGGGAACGCCGAGCCGTTCACCCTCTCGCAGCAGGTGCCGGAAAACCGCCTGGTGGCCCAGGTGCACCCCATCGAAGTTACCGATGGTTGCAACACAGCCCCGGTGTTCCGAACGTAGATTGTGAAAACCCCGAATGACCCGCATGAATGCCTTCGTCACCAGCCAAAACGTATGAGTATAACCCGAATTATGGCGTAATATAGGATCACTTAGGGAATCATCTATCGAGCGGCCACAGCATCACCACAATGAGTACGCACAAAACAGAACACCTCATTCTGCCTGTGAAGGGCATGACCTGCGCCGCCTGCTCCACCCGGCTGGAGAGGGTAATGAACCGTCTCCCCGGCATACGGCAGGCATAGGTGAACCTGGCCAGCGAATTGATTGCACTCGATTTCGATGCGACAGAACTGGGCGCGGCAGAGATCATCGCAGCAGTCGGCAAGGCAGGATTCTCCGTGCCCATGGAGATCCTGCAGCTGGCCATCAGCGGCATGACTTGTGCCGCCTGCTCCACCCGATTGGAGAAGATACTGTCACGCACCAGCGGGATAATATCAGCCTCAATCAATCTGGCCACTGAGCAGGCAACCATCACGGCACCAGCCGGAACCCTCTCACAGGCAGAGCTGATCACCATCATCCGAAAGACGGGCTTTGACGCCACACCCATCAGATCCACAGCAGAACAACTTGCAGCAAAAGAGCAGGCCGAGCGGGCGCTGGATCGAAAGGAGCTGACCCATGTCATGCTGGCCGCCGCCCTGAGCCTGCCGCTGGTACTGCCCATGTTGCTGATGCTGTTTGGCATTCAGCTGGATCTGCCTGCCTGGCTGCAGTTCATCATTGCCACACCTGTTCAGTTCTGGCTCGGCGCCCGTTTTTATGTCGGTGCATACAGATCCCTGCGGGGCGGAGCAGGCAATATGGATCTGCTGGTAGTGATGGGAACCTCTGCCGCCTGGGGGCTTAGCACTTGGGTCACGCTCTTTCCCGGCGGGGCTGCAGGGAATCATCTCTATTTTGAAAGCTCTGCCATGATTATCACCCTGATCCTGTTTGGCAAATGGATGGAGCGACGCGCCCGTCGCAGCGCGGCTTCCGCCATTCGCGCCCTGATGGATCTGCGCCCTGAATCTGCGCGGGTGGAGCGCAACGGCGCCACCATCGAGGTGCCCGTGGAGAGCGTACTCCCAGATGAGGTCGTGGTGGTGCGACCCGGTGAGCGCGTCCCGGTGGACGGCACTGTTCTGGGGGGGATCAGCCAGCTGGATGAGTCCCTCATCACCGGCGAGAGCCTGCCCGTCAACCGCGAGGCAGGCGACCCGGTGACCGGCGCCTCGATCAATGGTGAAGGGCTGCTGCGCATACGCACCACCAGGATAGGTACGGAATCCACCCTCTCCCGCATCATCCGGCTGGTTGAAAGCGCCCAGGCCAGCAAGGCACCCGTGCAACATCTGGTGGATCGGATCTCCGCCATCTTTGTCCCTGTTGTCATTGTCATTGCCAGCATTACCTTTGCCAGCTGGGCCTTGATTGACGGTTCACTACAAACCGCCTTCCTGGCCGCCATATCCGTACTGGTTATCGCCTGCCCCTGTGCCCTCGGCCTGGCTACGCCCACCGCCATTATGGTCGGCACCGGCACGGCCGCCCGGCGGGGCATCCTGATCAAGGATGCCGATGCCCTTGAGCACGCCCACAGGGTCGATACCCTGGTATTTGACAAGACCGGCACGCTGACGGAGGGGCATCCCGCACTGGATCAGATCACCGCCTTTGATCATCAAGCCGACCGACTCCTGCAGCTGGCCGCCTCAGCCCAACAGGGCAGCGAACACCCGCTAGCCCGGGCGGTATTGCGCCATGCTGCGCAGCAGGGGATTGAACTGCTGCCAGTGGCGGACTTCTCTGCACTCCCGGGGCGTGGGCTGAAGGCCTGTGTCGGCGGGCGGGATCTGCTCATCGGCAGCCGCCGCCTGATGCTGGAACAGGGGGTTGATCCGGCTGCCTTTCCCCAGCAGGCCGAAGAAGAATATCAAACCCTGATGTGGGTGACCGATAGACAGGATAGCATTCAACTATTGGGCTTCATCTCTGTAACCGACCCGGTCAAGGCCAACGCCAGTCAGGCCATTACAGAACTCAAGGCGCTGGGCATTGAACCCGTCATGCTGACCGGCGACAACTCACAGGTTGCCAACCGGGTTGCCGCCAGCGTGGGTATAGAGCAGGTCGTGGCAGAGGTTCTGCCTGAAGATAAAGAGTCCCGGATCCAGCAGCTCAGGTCGCAGGGTCGGATCGTGGCCATGGTCGGCGACGGCATCAATGACGCCCCGGCCCTGGCAGCTGCCGATATCGGCATGGCCATGGGCACTGGAAGTGATGTCGCCATGCACACCGCGGGTATCACCCTGATGCGCGGTGATCCGGCACTGGTTGCAGAGGCACTCGCCATCTCCCGCGCCACCCGTCGCAAGATCTGGCAAAATCTTTTCTGGGCGCTGATCTATAATTTAGTTGCAATCCCGATGGCCGCCTTTGGCCTGCTGAGTCCGGTTATTGCGGGGGCAGCCATGGCGATGTCATCCGTCAGTGTGGTATCCAATTCCCTATTGCTGAGGCGCTGGGGAACCCAATAAATCTGTTATAGGAATCACAACAAATGCTCAAGACCTACAGAGTAGAAGGCATGACCTGCTGCGGCTGCTCAAGCGCGGTTGAGAAGGCGCTGAAAGAGGCCATACCGGGGGCGACCATTGATGTGAATGTCGCCGCCAACGAGGTCACCATCGACCCGCCCTGTGATGACGATCTGGTCAAAAGAACCATTGAAGATGCCGGCTTTGATTATGGCGGCCCGCTGTAGCCCATGGAGCTGAAGCACCGCTTACGCCCGCTTTGAGGATTGTTTCTCATCCAGGTTGTTGAGCGCATCCATCATGGATGAGATGGCCCGATCCATCAGGGGGACTTCCAGATCCCTCAACACCACAGCCCGCTCAGCCCGAAACAAGGTAGCCAGCCCGTTTGCAGAGATCTCCAGCACCCGAATACCGCGCCGATTGACAAAGACCAATGAGTTGTCTGTGGCACTCCGCCAGGAGAGCTTGGCCCGGATTTTGATGCCATTCTCTTCTATTATTTCAAGCCAGTTTCCGATTGCCAGAAACTCGACCTGATGGTCAAACTCATCCCCTTCATCCTCTTCAAAACAGGGGGACTCCAGCACAATCTCCTCTACCTCCTGGGATGGCTTCACCGGGAGCGCTTCCACTACAGGTTTTACGGGAGGTTGTGCTTTCTGCTTCTGCTGCGCTTCACTGGGGCTGGGGACTATATGCAGCACAGTAAAGTGGCACTCCTGCAATTCATGGAACAGCTTTGCCATTTTGCACTGATCGTAGGAGATACTGTTCAGCCCCGCACGCAAAACCTTGAGGATTGAAGGTATCTGTTTTAACAGCTTCTGGCGTTCAGCATGTTCACTCTTTGGCTCAATACTCCACAGCAGCCTGTCCATCAACGCCAGGGACTCCTTCCACGCCTTACTCTCCAGACCCTGTCGCAGGTTGATCAGGATCAGCACATCCCGCCACCCCTCATGCAGCAGGGTCGCTATTATCTGCGGAACCTCTCTGCCATCAAGGCGCTTTTCTATCTCCTCCGACACTCGGCAACGGGCTGCAAGCAGTTGCGCCTTACCCTTGGAGTTCTGCTGGGCACGCTGTTCTGCCAGGCTCGAACGATGCAGCTCTCGCTCCTGTAGCTCTGTGAACTCCTGATCAAGCACCTCAAACAGGCGCATATCATTGTCAAACTCGGAGAGGATGCGCTGCACAATGGATTCAATCTTGAGATAGAGCTCATCGGTGGAGCACTCCTCCACCTCACTCCAGGCAAAGGCCGCCTGGGCCAGTCTATTCAACAGTTGCCGGGCCGGGTGCTTTTTCCTGCTGAGAAAGGATTTGTCCAGAATTGCCACCTTCAACATGGGGATCTGCAGTCGGCTCAGCAACGCCTTCATGGCATTTGGAAGATTTTTGTCATCCAGAATAAACTCAAACAACATGGCGATGATATCAATGACATCATCATCCACCTGCCCCAGTGACTTTGCACCAAGACCACCAAGACTGTTCAGCAGTGTGGTTTTCAGATGCTCTGCACCATCAGTACTCCCCCGCGCGGCAGCGGGCTGGGCTGTGGCATTATGCTGCAGGGAGGTCAAGGCGCCCAACAGCTCTGCCGTGTTAACCGGCGGAAGGTTACTGCTTTCACCCCGATTACTGGACACCCCCCCTTGCTGGCGGTGCAGGTTCAATAACTGCTGGAGGTTGGAGAAGACCTCGGATGCCATACTCTCTTCATCGGTACAATGCGTCTCCTGCTGGGCTTCCGGCAACCTATTACTGTCATTTTTTGTAGCCGGTAAAGCGGTAGTACGCCTTGCCCGCGATATAAGCATGGGCAATATCCCTGCATTGCCCAGCATATTGCCCATCTCTTGATAGAGGCCACCCAGCTGTCGGCTCATCTGCTTATCAAAGAGCTTGTAGATCACCAATTTGATCTGAATAACCACCTCAAGGTGCTGCAATGCCGCCTGAAAGCTGGCGCAGAGATTGGCCGGAGAGATAGGATTACTATAGTGGCTGACCTCTTCAACCTTCAGCATGGCGGCAAAACGCTGCTCAATGGCCTGCAGCTCTTGCTTATATTGATTCTCAGACTTTGAGGCCATGTTGCTTATTGCCAGGGACTCCTCAAGATCATCATTGTCCATCAGGCTGAGACCTGCTTCCCGCAGTGATTTTTCCTGTGGATCGGCAACCGGCCCATGGCGCCAGAAATGATCAAACCGATTCAGGCTTCCCTGAATAAAGTTTTTCTGAATCTGGTTACGCTGCTTGCGGATCTCACGCATGACATCAAAATAGATGGTCTGCTGTGCATCGGTTCCCGCTTTGTCAGAGAGTTCAAATAGGGCATCATCCAGCTTTTCAAACATGCCATCTGACAATTGAGGCAAACTCCGGTTAATCTGATTCCGGCAGCGATTCACCAGCGTTACAATCTTCTCATCCAGGAGTAACCGATGTTCTCTCTTGGCATTTCCAAATGAAATAATGTTGTGGTTCTGGGCCATGCTATCCTCGCCTCTCCCGTATTCCATCTCTGTGGTGCTGTATGCGGAGCTTCATGCTCCAAATATAGCAAGGCACCTGGGAAACAATTGTGACTCTCTTCACAGAAGCCAAAAGGAACAAAAGGAGGGGAGATAAAATCAGCACTGCATCAAAAAAGCCCGCTGCTATGCGGGCTTTTTTGTGTTATTGATTTTATTGAATAGGAATTTGGTAGCTACGGGTGGACTTGAACCACCGACCCCAGCATTATGAATGCTGTGCTCTAACCGACTGAGCTACGTAGCCATAAGGGATGGCGAATGTACCGGAAACTCCGGCCAGATTCAAGTCTGGCCCGGAAAAATCGCTGCTACCCGCTCATTCTCGTGCTAAACATTTAAACGAAAATGAATCACATCACCATCCTGCACAATGTAATCCTTGCCTTCCAGCCGTAATTTGCCAGCCTCTTTCGCCTTCTGCTCACCACCACAAGCGATAAAATCATCATAAGAGATGACCTCAGCACGGATAAACCCACGCTGAAAATCGGTGTGAATAACACCCGCCGCCTGCGGGGCAGTAGCACCTGCCGGTATCGTCCAGGCCCGCACCTCTTTCACTCCTGCGGTGAAATAGGTTTCCAGATTCAGCAGGCGATACCCCGCACGTATCACCCGGTTCAGGCCTGGCTCGTCCTGACCCAGGTCTGCCAGAAAATCAGCCTTATCCTCTTCATCCAGTTCTGCAATCTCCGCCTCGATAGCCGCACAGACGGGTACGACTTCCGAGCCTTCTGCGGCTGCAAATTCCACCACAGCATCCAGAGCCGGATTGTCTGAAAAGCCGTTTTCGTCCACATTGGCAACATAGAGAGTGTGCTTGACCGTCAGCAGGTGCAGGTCACACAAGGCCATCTGCTGGTCATCATTCAGCTCCATTGAGCTAACGGGGTTGCCCGCATCAAGATGATCACGCACGCCTTCCAGCAAGGCTTTTTGAGCAAGGATTTTTTTGTCCCCCGTCTTGGCCTGGCGAGCCACCTTATCCAGCGCCTTCTCTACCGACTCCAGGTCAGCCAGCCCCAGTTCGGTGTTGATTATTTCAATATCCGCCAACGGATCGACCTTGCCCGCAACATGCACCACGTAGTCATTCTCGAAACAGCGCACAACATGACAGATGGCATCTGTTTCACGGATGTTGGCCAGGAATTTATTTCCCAGGCCTTCACCTTTAGAAGCCCCGGCCACCAGACCCGCAATGTCCACAAACTGCATGCTAGTAGGAATAATATTCTGTGGCTTAACGATCTCAGCAATCTTTTCCTGGCGGGAATCGGCCACGGGCACAACACCGACATTCGGGTCAATTGTGCAAAAGGGGTAGTTTTCGGCCGCGATTGTGGCCTGTGTCAACGCATTGAAAAGTGTGGACTTACCCACATTCGGCAAGCCCACAATGCCGCATTTAAAACCCATCTGATGTGCCTCAAGAGAAAATAGAAGAAGGAGGTGGAAAAGCCGGGATTATATCCTGTTCACCCCGCAACTTGTAATCAATCTGAGGATTTGCGGTTGTAGTCATCCTCAAAGCGGACAATGTCATCCTCTCCCAGGTAGCTGCCGGATTGCACTTCAATCAGCTCCAAAGGAATGACGCCGGGGTTTTCCAACCGATGGGTAGCTCCCAGAGGGATATAGATGGATTCATTTTCACTCAATAGCACTACTTCTTCATTGCGCGTTACCTTTGCAGTGCCCCGCACGACAACCCAATGTTCGGCACGATGATGATGCATCTGCAGTGAGAGTGAAGCGCCAGGCTTTACCGTCAATCTTTTTACCTGATAACGATCACCCTCATCAATGGGTTCATAGTCCCCCCAGGGACGGTGCACCCGACGGTGAAATTGAGACTCACTTCGCTGCTCGCGCTTCAGCTGTTCTGCAATGATCTTTACGTCTTGGGCATGCGCTTTGTCAGCCACCAGTACTGCATCCGGGGTCTCCACCACGACCAGATTATTTACCCCAACCGTTGCCAGCAGGCGATGTTGTGCGATCAATAGATTATCTGTGCAATTATGGGTCAAAACATCGCCTTCAATGACATTGCCCGAGGCATCAGCATCTTTTACCTCCCACAAGGCTGACCAGCTCCCCACGTCAGACCAGCCTACTGACAACGGCAGTACAATAGCTTTTTCTGCGTCGCTTTTTTCTCTGGAAAGCTTCTCCATAACGGCATAATCAATGGAATCAGAAGGGCAGCGCTCAAAACTTTTGGCATCTACCCGAAAGAAATCGCCATCCCGCTCACCTTCAGCAAAAGCCGCCCGGCAGGCGTTGGCAATATCAGCCCGGTAGCGCACTATCAGCCCCAGCCACACCGAAGCACGCATCATGAATATCCCGCTATTCCAGAGATAGTCCCCACCATCCAGATAGCGCTGAGCCGTAACTTGGTCTGGCTTTTCAACAAAGGCCTGCAGTCTGAATGCCTCACTCTTTTGGCTACAGGGCGCACCTTTTTGTATATAGCCATAGCCTGTTTCAGTAGCAGTCGGCACAATACCAAAGGTTACCACGCCACCTTCCGATGCTAATGCTGCTCCACGAGCCACCACGCTTCTAAACTTCTCTTCATCTACAATCAGGTGATTAGCTGGCATGACAATAAGCACAGAATCAGCATCATCCTGCACAGCCATTATGGCTGCAATCGTCAGTGCTGGGGCAGTATTACGCCCTGAGGGTTCAAGCATGATTGAAGCTGGAGCCTGATCCAGCAGGCGGAACTGTTCGGCCACCAAAAACCGATGGGCTTCATTGCAGACGACAAGGGCATCAGCAACCGTAATTTCTGACTCAGGATGCTCCTGCTCAAGTGCAGTAAGTCTCAACAGTGTTGATTGAAACAGCGAATGTTGGCCGGCAAGAGACAAGAACTGTTTAGGGTAAGCCGCACGCGAAAGAGGCCAAAGGCGGGTTCCGGATCCACCGGAAAGTACAACAGGCTGAAGATTCATGACGCCATCCTAATCGACAAAGTTTTGTCAGATTAAATTAACTTAATAACAGCGTCAAATCCAACCTCAAGAATTAGCGCAATGTCAGATGCCTTGCTTACTCTATGGAAAACAGCTTATCAAAATTTGCAATGCGCAGGATTTCACGAATACCGTCATTACCATTAATAAGGCGAACCTCCTTATCGCTTTTACCATACTCCCGAAGCTGCAACAGCATCCCCATCGCAGAACTGTCCATATAATCAGCCCCTTTAAGATCTACAATAAAATATCGTTCTCCCTTAGGGTGCTCTTTATATGCGCTAACAAAATCCCGATGCGTAGAAAAATCAAAGCGTCCCGCCATGTGAATGGTCACTTCATTTTTATCTGAAGATATTGTGGTTGTAACACTCATATTGCCACCTTATGTACTAAATTTAAAAAGTTTATCAAAACGGGTGATCTCCATGATCTGCTGCACCGATGAGCGGCATGATTTCAAAATAATATTGGCTTTATTCCCTCCTGCCCGCTCTCTAAGTACCAGTAACATACCGAGGGCTGCACTATCAATATACTCAGTATTTTTAAAATCAATAGTAATCTCCAGTTGATCGGGATCAACTGATCGATATGTATCACGAAACTCACCATGGTATGAGAAATCAAACCGATCATCTAACACAATTGTCATTTTTTTTTCATGTTCTGCAATTTTTGAAGTAATGCTCACCCTCTACTCCTGAATTAAATACCGCCTAAAAAAGCTCCACCTCGCCCTCACTCATATTTTTTTGTGAGACGGGATTATGCAGCTCTGCCTGCGTTGCTTTATCCAAAACAGCTACGCGTTCACACACCTCTTCCAATCCCTTTATGTACGCATCAATCCCATCATCCGGATTCAAACGCAACTCCTTAATACCTTCATCAATACCCTGAATCATATTCTCAACACGCACCAAATGACTGCTGGTAAATTCAGTTAATTGAGCAACAAGGTCTTCAAATTGCAACGAACGAACCGCACCACCCACATAACCATTGATGCAACCCGTGATAGTGGATATTTCAGCTATATGTGATTCAGTTTTTTGGTTTAACGTGCCGATATGCACCATCATTTCATCCACACGGTTTTTTGATTTAAGCGCAAAATTCATATCTTTCGATGCTAACTCTCCAACTGTAGCACGCGCTTCATTGACATTTTCTTGCGCAGTGGTCAATACAGTACGAATCTCTTCATTAAATCGAGTGGATCTTTGAGAAAGCTTACGCACTTCATCTGCAACCACAGCAAAGCCACGGCCTGAATCGCCCGCTCTTGCTGCCTCAATCGCTGCATTCAATGCAAGGAGATTTGTCTGGTTTGCAATAGCCTTAACATCATCCAATAGATTGTTAACCTCATCCATACAGTCAGACATGTCATCCATTTGGCCCACCATATTCATGCTGCCTGCACTGAGGCTAACCACATAATCAATAAAGTAACGTAACACTTCATCTGTGTGCTCTGTAAATGCGGCAAAGGATACACTCCCTTCCTGATCATTTTCTGCACCATTCATGCCACTGACCATTTCATTTATAATGCATTGCTGCATACCAACCTGCTGGTTCAACCCTTCAAAACTCTGCTGCATGGTCTTTACTGCATCAGAAACAAGGTTTCGAATTGACGACAGCTCACCACGCATTTGATGTGCCACACCCGTAAACCCCGCATCCAGGCCTAGAACCAATCCATGAACGGCCTCATCCAGATTTTCCCGTTCAGCTCTGCTCTTAAAGCAAGCATTTTGATATGCAGCATCTGCCAGGGTTGAGCGAACAGTTATTATGATCCAAAAACACAACACCAGCAGACCACTCAATGCAGCTGAAGGCGACGAAATAAGGCCTGAAACCAGCAACACTACAACGCTGGCTATCAATGGAAGCCAATGCCGCTTTAGATATGCTCCGTTCAGGAATTTCATTTGCCGCCTCAAGGTTGTTTCTTGTATATTAAGTATCGGAAAATCTTGCAAAAACTTAAGCCTATGCATTGGCGAGTGATATTAGCTTACCTGCGATTTTATGCAGGGGTAATACCTCATCCGCAAAACCACGTTTAACAACCTCACCAGGCATACCCCAGACAACACTGGTTTTTTCATCCTGTACAATAATTGGCGCCCCTGCATCTTTCATTTCACCCATGCCTTCTGCACCATCTGCACCCATCCCCGTTAGCATAAGGCCTATCGCATTAGAACCTGCATTTTGTGCTAATGATCTAAACAGCACATCAACAGAGGGTGTGTGCCGGTTAACCGGCGGCCCATCATTCAGTGTGCAGACATATCGAGCACCATCACGTTCAACCAACAGATGCTTATCACCAGGTGCAATGTAGGCATGCCCAGGAATAATCTGCTGGCCATTAACAGCCTCGGATACAATTAATTCACACATCGCATTTACCCTATTAGCAAATGCTTTGCTAAATGCAGCTGGAATATGTTGGCAGATAACGATTCCCGGCATGCCCGGAGGCAATCCAATTAAAACATCTTTTATTGCCTCGGTTCCACCTGTTGAAGAGCCAATGCCTATGATGCGGTCAGTTGTACGGAAATGCTTGCTTCTGGCTTGTTTTGACAATACAGCATCAGCTGAATACTTTTTATCTATCTTTTGAGGCACACGTTTTATTGCACGCACACGCGCACCAGCTGCAGCTTTTACTTTTGCGATTATCTCTTCTGCATATCCATCCAGGCCCTGAATAACGTCCACTTTTGGTTTTGGTACAAAATCCACCGCACCTAACTCTAGCGCCCGCAAAGTAACATCTGCCCCTGCTTCAGTTAAGGTAGAAATCATAACTACAGGCATAGGGCGTAAACGCATTAAGTTGCCAAGGAAGGTGATACCATCCATACGTGGCATCTCAATATCAAGCGTCAGTACATCGGGGTTAAATCTCTTGATTTTTTCACGCGCAGCATAAGGGTCAATAGCTGCACCAACCACTTCTATACCTGGCGCTTTATTAAGAATCTCAGTCAACAATTGTCGTACTAACGCCGAATCATCAATTACCAGAACTTTAATCATATCCTGCCGCCCAATTCCATGTTGGTTATCATTTGGCTATATCAAAATAACTCGATCTCACCCTCTACAGGCTTTTTCTCAAGCGTATGCTGATAAGCTTTTTCACGTTTAATGATGGTATCATTGTGTAAGTCCTTTAGCTTTTTCATCAATACTCGCCCAGTTGCAGGATAATACAGCACTTTCCTTGGGTAGATATCTCCTAGATCCTCCCCTGTTATCTTTAACCTTTCCTGTGCAAGATAGTCCTGTACAAATTTAATATTTTTATTTCCAACATCTGTCATAGTTGACATTATTTTACCCCCACCAAATACTTTTACTTCAAGGTTACAACGCAGTCCTCCATGGGTAAGAATGTCATTAATCATATGTTCCATTGCATAGTTGCCATATCGTGTTGCCGTACTGATAACACTATCTGAACCACCCCAATTTCCATCTTCTGATATTGGCAACATAAAATGATTCATACCACCAATACCTGTTCTTTTATCACGTATGCACGCAGAGACACATGACCCAAGCACTGTGCATATCATCTCATTTTGAGTTGTAACATAGTATTCACCAGGCAATATTTTTGCCGCTATGATATTACGTTGCTTATCCCAATAGCGGTTGATACTTTCAAACCCGTTTATGGCAGGTGAACATTCCGTTTTTTTCAGCCTTTTCATTGTTCAATGCTACCTTATCTTTTGGTAAATGGTATTTCCGATAAGTTCAAAACGATCAGTTATTTTATACAATGACTCAGAGTGCCCAATAAAAAGATAACCACCATCTTTCAAATTGTCTGCATAACGATTTATCAGTCTGACTTTTGACTCACGGTCAAAGTAGATAACAACATTGCGGCAAAAAATTACATCTTTTATATCACCAACACTCCAGTTATCCATCAGGTTTAGCTGGCCAAAATTAATAAGTGATCTGGCTTCAGGCTTTATACGCACAGACCCAGCATTTGAGCCTTTACCTTTCATAAACCAGCTACGTAATATTTTTTTCTGCATATCCTTTACTCTATCTTCTGTATAAATGCCTTTAGACGCTTTAGCCAGAACATTAGAGTCAATATCGGTAGCTAATATTTGCACATCCCAATGCAGGTTTGCAGGCAAATTCTCTTTTAACGTTATAGCTAATGAATAGGGCTCTTCCCCGGTTGAACACCCCGCAGACCATATTCGTATTTTTCTTTCATTCTTGTTTTCTCTTAAAAACTTTGGTAGCACTGTCTCTTTCAAAAATTCAAAGTGGTGATTCTCTCGAAAAAATGCTGTTAGATTGGTCGTAACAGCATTGACCAGCTCAAGCACCTCATCACCCGCACTATCACTGGAAATAAAATCGCAATACTGGCTAAAATCACTAAAACCAAGTTTGCGTACACGCCGGGATAGACGGGCATAAAACATATCAAACTTATCATCAGGAACAACGATACCCGTACGAGCATTTGAAATCTTACGCAAGAAATCAAAATTCTTTTTTGTAAACTTAAACTCCCTATTTTGTGATGCCACATCAAAGTCCTCTAAAATAACTCAATATCATCACTTGCATCCCTGTTGGCTATCTTTTCCTCACAGATAGACAATGCTTCATCAATGCTGGCTCCATTTAGTAACGCATCAAACATCTCCTGTTCTTCCTGCATGCTGTATCGCGCACGGATTGTCTCTTGCAGACCTTTCCACTCAAATGGGTTATACAGCCGATTATTATCTCCAATCAACTCACCCATTGAATCAAGGCTGTGTACAACATGGGCCAACTGTTGTGATAGTCTGTCATAAAACTGAAACGCCACAATAGCTGAATGCATCTGTTCTGTTACTTGGTCACAATTATCTTCTATTGTCTGTTGGGCTATCTTATCAACATCACTATCACTACCCATCTTTTTAAGCGCTACTGAAATCGTATTAACATTACCTATCATTGATGTAAATGAATTGCTTAAGGCACCTATAGAATCATCACCATCTCTCATCGCCAAATTAATTTGCGCAGCAGCCAGCTCCATCATACGTACTGTCTCACGCACTTGCGTCCAGTCTAAATCTGGAGCATGGGCCGTTGATGGCCCTAAAGTAGAAGTTTTTGATTGCACCATTTCCACACCTCAGGTAGTCCTGGTTTACGCTGCCTGGCCTATTTGATTTAGCCGTAACACTTCAGCCAATCCAAGTTGACCTGAAGCTTCACACAGTACAGATGAAGCTCCGCGCCATTTAAATGCAATATGCATTTTTTCAGCTTCCAGGGCAAAAGCCGCCAGCAGCTGCAGTCCCGCACCATCAATCTGCTCTATTTCGGCACCATCAATAATAAGATCACCATCACCTTGTAACGCCTCCAACAAGGTGCTTCGATAAGCATCCACTTCACTGATAACAAGAGATCCACCTAAATTAATGGAATTACCCCTCTTTTTACTTGCTGATAAATCTTCTATTGCTTCACTCTCCATGACTTCAGGCTTAGTCATTTCATGCTCCTCTCCTGATTGTATGGTCGCTCCATCTTCTTGCCTTTCATCTGACATGGAAAGCGGATCATGCGCTATAACTTTTTTTGGACTTCGTTTTTTCTTAATCGTCGTCGCAGCTTTCTTTCGTGTAGCCATTAGTAGGTTCTCCTTTCAATCAAATCTTGGGCAAGCTGCATGAAACCTTGCGCAGAGCTGCTTGTCCTTCGGAATTCAAAAATTGTTCTTCCAACTGCCGGGCACTCTGCCAATGCTGCTGCCTCTTTAATTTCAGTCATTAACACTTTATTGGGAAAATGATTAATCAATTTGCTTTTTACTTCTTTTGATAATCGACGCCGGAGGTGAAAGCGGCTCATTACGACCCACCGATGAAGAGTGGTTGAACGCAAGGCTTCAAACTTTTTTAATGTGGTTAACAGATGCGCCACACCGTTAAGCGACAGATAATCACCACTTACGGGTATCAACACCTCATCTGCTGCCATGATTGCATTTGCAGATAAAAGGCCAGAGGCCGGCGGGCAATCAAGCAGTATAAAATCCTGCTCTGGATTTTCCTGTTGCAGCGCACCATCCAATAATGTAGCTCTATCTACACCGCCATCATTAAGGTGCTCTATCTCCATCAATTTACTCCCTGCTGGCACAAGCACTATATTCTCTCTTGTATGAATCTCTACTGCCTCTAACGGCATCTGATCAAGCAATACTGTGTCAATTCCTTTTGTTGGCAAACGAAATATGCCCAGACTTGTTGTCAGCTGCGCTTGAGGATCCATATCAATCAGCATGACTCGATGGCCTGCAATCTGAAGCGCATGGCCTAAATTTGCGGTAATTGTCGTCTTACCAACCCCTCCTTTCTGATTGATTACCGCAATTATTCTCATTATTTATTATCTGCTTTCTACTCATTAACCAAGCGCTTCTGATAGCCCCATCTCCTGCAGATCAAGCAATTTATCGACATCCAATAAAATAGCCATTCTCTTATCTATCGTTACCATGCCTCTGATATACTGATGGCTTATTGCACCGCCTAAATCAGGTGCTTTTCGTACATTCTCAGGCAATACATCAAGCACATCAGAAACACCATCAACCACCACACCAACAACGTGCTGCTGCTCTTCATGCTCAACTGACAGCACAATAATCACCGTTGTTGGCGTGTATTCACAGCTCTCCAGTTGAAAACGGATACGAAGATCAACGATTGGTACAATAACGCCACGCAGATCCAGCACGCCTTTTATGTAGTCCGGCATATCTGGCAACAGACGCACCTCCTCCCAACCTTTAATTTAACGCACCTTCAATATATCAACACCATAGATTTCACCGGCAAGCTCAAAGCTCAGGTATTGACCTGCAAGCTCTTCAAGATTTGAAGACTTATCAATAGCCATTGAATTACTCATATCCTGTCTCCTTCACACACCAGCGCCAAGCCGTCACCTTGAAAACAGCCACCTAAAATTCAGCCCATTCACCATCGTCATTGTCACTATCCACTACCTTTACAGTTGATGTTGGCCGTGAAGCTGGCCGGGGAGCTGGAGCAGGTCTGGCAGCCCCCCTCGAGGCAACTGGAGCAGCAGCCATACGTGGTGCAGCGGTTCTGGCCGCAACCCGACCACTAGGCACACTAAAGAAGTTCATCATCTCATTCATCTCCCGTGCTTTGTCCGTCATGGAAGCTGAAGCTGCTGATGTCTCTTCTGCTAATGCCGCATTTTGCTGGGTCAGTTCATCCATACTGGTTACAGCTTGATTGATCTGATCAATACCTGCTGACTGCTCCTGACTTGCCGCGGTGATCTCTGAAATGATGTCACCTACCTTTTTTACAGCGCCAACAATTTCCTCTAACGTCTCGCCTGAATTATTGACCAGTTCGGCACCAATCCTTACTTTCTCCCCACTATCTTGGATAAGCTCTTTAATCTCTTTTGCTGCAGTTGCGCTCCGGCCGGCAAGATTTCTGACCTCTGTTGCAACCACTGCAAATCCACGGCCCTGCTCACCTGCCCTTGCCGCTTCAACCGAAGCGTTCAAGGCAAGCAGATTGGTCTGGAAGGCGATCTCATCAATAACCCCAATAATCTCTGCAATCTTGTTACTGGCGACATTGATATCCTCCATGGCACCTACTGCATTACCAACCACTTCACCACCATGCTCTGCTGTCTGCCGGGCTGTCACTGCCACTTGATTGGCCTGTGTTGCATTATCAGCATTGTTCCTTACCGTGCTGGTTAATTGCTCCATGCTGGATGCCGTCTCTTCCAATGCACTGGCTTGCTGCTCTGTTCGCCCTGAGAGACTGTTGTTGCCCGCTGATATCTCTTCTGAGGATGTATTTATCTGATCAGCCGCTTCACGCAATTGCAAAATAATATCGGTCAGATTTTCACGCGTTCCATTGATGTCATTTTTTACTTCAGCAAACATGCCCTGGTATTCGCCTGTCATCTCTTTAGTTAGATCACCTTTAGCCAACGCCGCCATCACCCTGGCAATATCATTGAATACCAGGCTTAGCGTCTCAGTCAGGTCATTGATGCCAACACTCAGTTCACGGAAAAAGCCCTGCTTATCACCCAGATCAATACGGCGATCCAGATCACCTGCACGCACGCTATTGACCATGGCCTGAATATCACCTTCAATCACCTCTCTGATCTTATTGATTGTGGCATTGGCATCTTGTTTGAGTTGATTAAATGACCCTTTATACTCATGGGTAATCGATTCACTTAAGTCACCCTGTGCTAAGGCACCAAATACACGTACTGTGTCATCTACCACACCTTCACTGGCTTCCAGCAGATCATTGACACCCTCACTGAGTTTTGCATAGAACCCTTCTTTTCCTTCAAGTGGAACACGCTGACTCAGATCACCACTGCGCGCCGAATCCACAATAGACTGAATATCATTCTCAATCACATCTGAAAGCCTGCTCTGCATTTTTATCATTGCAGCATAAGCTCCCACATGCTCTGCATGACTATCTATATCCAGGCTCAGTTCACCATTTGCAATATTATTGGCAATCTCTGCAATCTCTCCCGGTTCACCACCCATCTGTGCACGAATGCCTCGACCAATAACTGTACCTAAACCCGCAGCGACCAAAAATCCCAGCACGGCTAAAGACAGGCTAAGGATAAGATCATTTGTTGCACTATTCTTCAGAACTCCAGCCTTCTCAGTCAGTCCCGCAGAAAGCCCATCTTCAACCTTTTTCAATAGATTGATTTTTCCAGTTTGCATTTTGAACCAGTAACCCGGATCAATACCAAACCCACCTGTCTCTGCTTTCTCCATTGCAATCTTGCGCATCCGTTCTGTTTCGTTAATAAACTCACCCGTCATCGTCTGATTAAAAAAATCAGCATCCGCCTTGGTTGCCAAAGAACGAAAGACATTAGTGTAATTTATTTGCGTTGTAACAAGTGACAAAAACTTATTAAACATGCCACCAAAACCATCCCTGGCAAATACGCCAGCCATTACTGCCCGCTCAATACCTGCACGCTCTTTGCCTTGCAGATAATTTGCATAGGCTGCTGTCATAATTGCAAGTTCACCATCTGGGCTAACTGTTGATAACTCCGATACCAGCCCAAGAAAGGATGCATTTATACCTGTGTAGTAACTCAATGCATCCTTTAACTGAATACTTTGTGTATCCACTAAATCACGCTTTTGTTCAATCTGTTTCAGGCGGTCAAGTGCTTTTTCCAGCCCACTTTTAAAACTCTTACTCATTGATGACAGATCAAAGTCGGCTAAATACTGGTTTAATGCCTCAGCCTTCTCATCTGTTGAGCGGCGCTGCCCTTTGATCTCAGAGCTAAACTTGGCACCCTTGCTGCCAAGAAACCCGGCGGTCATGCCACGCTCTTTCTGCAACTCATGTACAAGGTTGCTGGCATGAACTCCAAGCGCCGTCATTGATTCTAACTTTATGGCTGTCTGCCGCAGCGATAGTGCAGATACTGCCTGTACAGCAGCAAATCCCAGCATGACAATAACCGGGATCATTACCATTAAGAGTAACTTCTGTGACAATTTCATATTATTTATAAAGCTCATAACCTTTGCCTCAATAGAACATCAATCTAATTTGCTGCTGCCAGCTCTAACTCACTCTCTTGATCTTGACCAAGCAGTTTATCCACATCCAGAAGCATCACCATCTTGTCTCCAGCAGAAACAAGGCCAGTGATAAATTCCGTAGCCACACGACCACCAAAATCCGGGGCATTAGCAAGCCCGTTGCTATTGGCGTTTAACACATCTGAAACAGCATCAACAATAACTCCCATTATGCGCATGCCTGTATCACCGTTAATGCGCAATACGATAACCACCGTATCTTTGGTGTACTCCTGGCACGACAACCCAAAGCGCTCACGCAGATCAAATATGGGGACAATTGCGCCACGCAGATTTAAAACACCTTTTACGTATGGCGGCGCATTGGGAATTCGAGTCACCACATCCCAACCTCTTATCTCCTGTACTCGCAGGATATCTACACCATAATCCTCATCTGCAAGTTCAAAAGTGAGATACTGAGCATTCTGTTCATCAGCCAAACCTTCATCCTGTAGACTTCCAGACTCTGTAACTTGTAATTCAGTCATGACTTATGCCCTGTTCATAAAGCAAATTTTATGCTGTCTTTCTAACATCTTTGCCATAATCCAAAGATGCTTTACCTGCCATTCGGATAAGCCCTGGAATATCAAGAATCAGCGCTACAGAACCATCACCTAAAATTGTCGCACCTGATAACCCGACAATCTTTTTATAGTTTGCTTCAAGCGATTTGATGACAACCTGTTGCTGACCCAGCAAATCATCAACAAAAAAACCACATCGTCGACCTTCGCCTTCAACAACAACCAGCAACCCTTCATTTATCTCCTTTGCTTTGGCATCGTTAACACCCAATATTTCATGCAGCCGCACAATAGGCAGATACTCATCCCTAAGCTTAAAGGTCTCACCTTTACCGGCGAGCATATTGACCATATCTTCTTTGATTTGAATGGATTCAATAATGGAAACAAGCGGGACTATATAGGTCTCACTTCCAACTGATACTGTTTGCCCATCCAGTATTGCCAGCGTTAATGGCAAGCGAATCACAAATGATGATCCAACACCCATTTCTGAATGTATCTCAATACTGCAGCCAAGCTCATTTATATTTCTTCGCACAACATCCATGCCAACACCACGCCCAGAGACATCACTAACCGTTTCTGCAGTTGAAAACCCTGCTGCAAAAATCAGCTCATATATCTGCTGATCAGTCAGTATTGCATCAGGGGGCACCAGGCCTCGCTCAATCGCTTTATTCAGCAAAACATCTTTGTTGAGTCCGTTACCATCATCCTTGATTTCAATAATGATATTACCTCCACGATGGGAGGCATTAAGCTCTACCGTTCCCACTTCGGGCTTTCCGGCTGCGACTCGCTCTTCCGGCATCTCAATGCCATGATCCAGACTGTTGCGTACAAGATGCACTAATGGATCACCTATTTTTTCAATGACTGTTTTATCAACTTCTGTCGCTTCACCCGTCATCTTTAATTCAATCTTCTTACCCATTTTTGTGCTTAAATCATGCACTAATCGAGGGAAACGGCTGAAGGTAAAACTAATTGGAAGCATCCTGATCTGCATGACACTTTCCTGCATCTCACGTGTATGCCGCTCAAGCTGAGCCAGGCCTTCTCGCAGACGCTCTATCTGGCTAATATCAAACTCCTCACCCAGCATGCTTAACATTGATTGGGTAATAACCAGTTCTCCAACCATGTTGATCAATACATCAATCTTACTGATGTCTACCCGTATCGAGCTTGCTCCAGCACTGGAGCCTGTTTTTTTGGCGCTGCCCCTTCGCTCCGATGTCCGGCGATCAACACCCTCACGCCGCTCAACAGGTGCTGAGGCAGCTTTAACCTCTGCTTTCTGCTCTGAATCACTGGCGACTTCAGGTGCAGCGGGTGGGGCTGTTTGTTCTGGGCAGATTGGGTTAATTGAGAGATCACAATCATCTTCGACCCAATCAAAAATGTCATTGATTTGCTCTTGGGTAGCATCACCCATCAGGCGCAAATCCCAGCTTAGATATGAATCTTCCGGTTCAAATTCTGATAGTGGCGGCAGTGATGTCACATCCACTTCTACCATTAATTCACCCAGCCCCCCCAACTCCCGAAGAAGGCGCAATGAGTCATTTCCGGTACGCATCATGTGGGGGTGGGGATGAAAGACGATATGCCAGCCTGTTTGCTCACTCGCAGCTGGCGCCTCTTCCATACTATCAGGTTCAGCTACCTTGGTAGCTGCGGAGTCACCTGCCAAAAGCCGATCAAGCTCTGCTTTTTGCGCCTTGACTCTTTCAGGATCCATCTCAGCATCTTCACTGGTCGCAGTCAGCATTTCACGCAACACATCGACTGAAGCAAGGAGAACATTTACAGCTTCAGCCGTTACCTGACGCCTGCCATCTCTCATCTCATCCAGCAATGTCTCCATGACATGGGTGAAATCAGCTATATTGGTAAATCCAAAAGTGCCGCTCCCTCCCTTTATGGAATGGGCCGCCCGAAATATTGAATTGATCTGCTCAGGGTCGGCGCTGCCCGGATCCATCTCCAGCAGGCCAGATTCCATGATGTCTAGCCCTTCAAAGCTCTCATCAAAGAAAACCTGGTGAAATTGCGCCATATCTATGGTCATCGTTCCCCTCCCCGGTCAGATCACGGATTCAACCATCAACTCTTTAACCGAGTACTTTTTTTACTGTATTTAATAACTGATCTGGATTAAAAGGTTTAACAATCCAGCCCGTTGCTCCAGCAGCTTTTCCCTGTTGTTTCTTTTCAGGGCTTGATTCCGTGGTTAACATCAACATAGGCGTAAATTTATAATTTGGTAATTTACGCAGCTCCCCTATCAGGGTAATCCCATCCATTCTGGGCATGTTTACATCTGTTATTACCAAATCAACACCACGCGTTTTTGCCATATCCAGTGCATGCTGCCCATCCGTAGCTTCCACTACTTCAAAGCCAGCACCCTTTAAAGTAAACGACACCATCTGGAGCATGGAAGCAGAGTCATCTACGGCTAATATGCTTGCCATTCTCTTTTCTCCTGAACGTTAGTAAATATTTTCTAACACTGGATAACATTCCGTCACCCAGCCTTAGCGCATAAGGTTATCAGCGGTGCAGACATACAAATTTATAGGTTATAAACACCGCCTTACCACTGAAACATAGAACAAACTCAACGACCTTGCAGGAATCTTAACGGCGGAGAGACAACATTCTTTAGGAATTAAACTCAACGGAGGGATCAACAACCGGCATCACATCATGCACGATCAATCAGCACAGCCAAATAAACAATAACCAGCTGATAATAAAGCAATTTACTAATTGCTTAGATTAGGCAGCCTCATATTATCAACAGTTTGAACCATGCCCACTTACACACATATACCCACAATATGACAAGGGGGAAAGCAGATGCGCAACACTTCTTGACAGTGGTCTTTACTCGCTCAATTTTTTCAGTCTGATCAATTTATTATTCTGATCCAACTCAAGCTCAAATCGCCCCACAATGCCTTGTTGGCTCACAAAAGGACGCAGGCTATTGGCTGGGAGTTGAACACGCCGACCATCATCTGCCTGTACAACGACAACCGAGGCCACCCCTTGATAATGTCGAAGAAAGGCTTCGGATGATATGTTCAGTGAAAAACGTATATGTTGCGCCATTTTAATAGATCAAACACCATTTATGGCAAGCTTAGGCGTTTGACATCCGCCTGCTGCTTTCGCTCTGGCAACAGAGGCTTTATCAGCTTCATAACCCGTTCACCCGTCGCCCGGTAGGCTGTTAGCTTTCCACCATATACCGTAAACACCTGAGGGTTGATGGCATCACTGTGAATCATGATATCTCTTGATCGACTAAAGGCATCACCGCCTGTTGGCAGGACGCGCAATCCAGCAAAGGCCCGCTTAACATCGGATCGGGAAATGGCATTCTGAAAATAGTGGTTATAGACTTCGATCAGGTACTCAATATCAGATTCTGGCGGCTCCACCCGGTCAGGTGAACCATGAAATGCTGTCTCTGTTGTGCCAATCATAATGCCATCGGGCCGGGATAGAACAAAGACGGCTCTTTGATCCTGTGGGGCCTCCATGTAATACATGCCCTGCTCCAGAGCACCGGGAACAACAATGTGGGTTCCAAGCACCAGATCCATATCTGGCAGCGGCGGCCTGGGGGTAATATTTTGCAGCACCCGATTGGCCCATGGCCCTGCTGCATTTATAATGACGCTCGCAGAAATCTGCTTTTGCTCTCCACCCTGCCTGTACAATGCCTTACATAACCCGGTATCACACTGCGCTGATATTAGCTCAGCACTGGATATAAATTCAGCACCTAGCTGCTGCGCAGAGCGCATGACCGATTCAGTCAGGCGCTGATCATCCGTTTGCCCATCATAGTATTTAAAGACAGCAAGCAATCCTTTTGTGCTGAGACCATCCAATGTAGCCCATTTTTTCTTTGGGATTCTCTTGAATCCTTTTCCACTAAGCAACGTATACAGTGCAAGACCAAGCCAAATCAGCCATGGTTTTCGAAGACTGTTTTTATAGACAGGTATATAAAACGGTTCAAGCTTTACCAGATGAGGTGCATTCCGTATAAGCAGGCTACGCTCATACAGACACTCATGCACCAATCTGATCTGTGCAGTTTCCAGGTACCGTAGACCACCATGGATTAGCTTGCTTGATTTACATGAGGTTCCCAGACCTGGCCGGTCATATTTCTCAAGCACCGCAACAGAGTATCCGGCAGCAGCGGCAGCTTGCGCACAGCCAGCACCCTGTATGCCACCACCAATAATAAGGATATCATAAGGCATGCTCATGATTATTAAGCAAGCAGTGGATGCTTCAGCATACTGCAGATATCCCTCGTCTCAATGAGCGCAACATGTTTTGCATATTCACAACACAATTCAGGATCGGTAATATCATATAGCATCCACTCCCAATCACCGCCCCATGGTGCCTCACCCTTATTCAGTTTGGTGTGGTTTACAATCAGATAATCAGGCTTTAACTGTTGCGCAAAGCCATGGTGCTGCGCATCATATCTTTCCAGCACATAACCCGTTTTAAATGGACTGTGATCCTTTACATATCGAATGGCTTCTTTGTGAAAAGAGATCACCACAGCCTGTTGTTGTATCGGTTTAATCTCCTTCAACAGTTGTTCGCAGATCACATCAACACCAAACCAATCCACGCTCTCATTCTTTATCTCTACAAAAGCAGTTGCATCAGGATAGCGCTGCAACAGATCGACAACATCACTCAAAGTAGGAATAGGCTCACAGAAAGTTCGAGTTGGAAAGCGTTCCGGTTCACTCACACGGATTAGGCCAAGCGCATCAAATGGCATTTCAAATAGATTGCCAGCAACACCCGTTACACGTTTCAGCTCAACATCATGAAATACAACCAACACACCATCCATGGTGCTTTGCACATCAAATTCAATATAGGAGGCACCACACTGCAGCGCCGCCTCAAGACCCAACAGGGTGTTTTCCGGATAGCTCTCCATCTGTCCTATGTGCGCAACCAGCAAAGGCATTTTCATAGCTGATCATCTATCACAAAGCGTTTTAATTTCATTGCTGAATCGCTCATACCGTTTTTGCAATGCATCATTTTTGTCAGGTGTAAAAGATCTATCTATCGCCGGTTTTAGCCACTGTTCAGGGCAACCCATTGCCAGCCATGCCGCACCTTTTGCCGTACTCTCCAACTCTTTAAACCGGATCACTTGCAAACCACTGAGATCGGCCAGTCGCTGACAAAGCCCATCCAGTCGCGAGAGACCACCACCCAGATGCAACGTGGTCAGGTGTTTTATCTGCTGTAGCCTCTCCAGATTACACTGCAGCATAAAGACGATACTCTCAATTATAGACACGTAATAACTTTCAGTTGACGCAACTGGTTGGTCAATAAAATAGGGTGCACAATCACTCTTCCACCAGGGTGAACCCAGCCCACCCACCGTATTGATAAAAAGCGGCGGCGATGGAGTCTGCACAAGCCAATCATCCAGACGGCCAAACAGATCATCCACCGGCCACTGTTGTTGCGCCCAGGTCAGGGCTGCTCCAGCACCATTCACAGTGCCCTCTATTAGATAAAGACAACTTTCTCCATCACTTTTTGCTACCCCTTGAAGCAACCCCGTTGATTGAGAAGCCATGGCGTTAACCGGCATCAGGATAAAGGCGCCGGTGCCAAGATTAACAACAGCTGTATCTTCAGGCACCTCACCTTGGGAAAACAGCGCTGCATTCTGATCACCACAGACGGCTGTCAAGGGTATGGCACTCCCTTTGAGCTTACCCCATTCACTCTGTATAGGCTGTGGATGCGGCAGATAGCCGCCCGGAATATCAAACAGTTTAAGAAGTGGTTTTGACCAGGAGAGCGTTGCAATATCAAACAGCAGGGTTCGATGCGCGTTACTATGATCAACCAGATGCGGCGCACCTGAAAGCAGGTGATACAGGATATAACTTACCAAAGGCCCAAAGCAGAGCGAACCATGCTTGAGTGCACACTGAATCTCGTCATTGGAGCGCAGGAGCCAGCGCAATTTGCCTGCACCGTAATGTGGCGAGAGAGGCAACCCGGTTATTCGGTTGATATCCGCTTCCGCCGACCTAAACTGCATCAAATCATCTGATGCGCGCCTATCCTGCCAACTCAATGCTGGGCTTAATGCTTGACCACTGTTTTTATCCCAGGCAAGAACAGTGGACCTTTGTGTCGCCAAAGCGGCCTGCCCGACAGGCATCTGATTCCTCGCCAAGAGTGTGGCGGTGACATACTGGATTGACTCCAGGATTTGCTGGGGATCTTGCTCAACCTGCTCATGATCAATCCGAACAAGATCAATTGGAGCCTCAACCTGATCAATCAATTCACCAACTGCGGAGTAGAGCACGGCCCGTGACGCATGGGTTCCTTGATCGATTACCAGGGTACTCTGCATCATCTCCCCTATCGCTTAAGATTTTTAGCGCGCACCATGTTGATGGAAATATCTATCCACTTTGAATATATGCACACGCGCAGTCTCAAAACCCACGCTACCAGGAACAGCCTCTAACTGAGCACCCAGACCATATTGCATAGGTGTCTGCTGCCCCGTCACATAAAACGCCTTGCGCGCATCAATCCAGCTGCCTGTTTTATAATCGTTAACCCAGATCTCAGTAGCAGGATCATCTTTCCATGCCTGATCCTCCAACCAGACCACGGCACAACCAATGTCATCAAAGAGATAGATTTCAGTCGGGCCATCTACAGGACTATGACGCACCTGAGCCGCATGAAACCGATCACTCAAAATCATATTGCAGCGCCGACAGGCATCCTGCTCCCATTCCACAACGATAGCACCGGTTCCAGGATCATCAGAGCATGCCGTGATAAACAACAGCACTATTGGCAATAATAATTGGCAAAAGATTTTTTTCATTTTTTTCATAACCCTACATGCCACTGCAAAAATATAGCACCATGACCATAGCCATTTTGGCTGCGGCAATTTGACGCAGGTCAAACGATATAATAGGGTGCCGTATTAGCATGCATGCGTATTCGTGCGGGCTGGTTAAGTGGCTGCAGTAACCCTGAATATTGGCGAATTACCCAGACAGATAATAATCTAAAGGTATACCCAAACTCTAGTATTGAAGCCGTGCATACAACTTGAATAAAACAGACAGCATAGCAATCAAGTAGATCTAGCCACTGTTATTAACAATTTACCCATTGATTTACAACGAGCAACCAACACTGCTTGGCACCCCTTTAATTAACAAACAGAGGTTACCATGACCGAGAAAAATGACGATCACAAGGATGAAATCAAGACAGGTGAAGTAGTAGAACCTTCACGCAGAGACTTTTTCAAGACCGCCGCAACAGGCCTGGCGGGTGCCGGAGCCGTTTCGATGGGCATCCTGCCATTTGGTGCAGCATCAGAGGCAGAGGCCAGCTCAAAGTCCGGCCCCAAGCTGCATGTTGGCCCGGGTGAGCTGGATGAATACTACGGTTTCTGGTCTGGTGGCCAATCCGGCGAAGTCCGGGTAATCGGCATCCCTTCCGGCAGAGAGCTGAAGCGCATCCCCGTCTTCAACTTTGATGCCGCCTACGGCTGGGGCGTCACCAACATCAGCAAGGGCATGCTGAAAGGCAAGCTGACAGGCGACACTCACCACGTCCATCTCTCCTATAAAGATGGCACCTATGACGGCAAATACGCCTTCGTAAATGACAAGGCACAGGCACGCCTTGCCCGTATCCGCCTTGACATGATGGTGACCGACAAGATCTGTGAGATCCCTAATGCCAACGGCACCCACGGCATCTTCCCTTCACGCAACGAGATGAATGCCATCTACTGCAACTCAGAGTTCCGCACGCCACTGCCAAATGATGGCCGTGACCTGGAAGACCCAACAAAGTACGCCTGCCTGCACAGCTGTATTGATGCCGAGTCCATGGAAACACGCTGGCAAATCATGGTGGATGGCAACCTCGACCTCTGCGCCACAGATTATGAAGGCAAGTACTCCATGGCGTGCTGCTACAACTCTGAAGAGGGCGTAACGCTGCCTGAAATGATGGCCAAGGATCGTGACTGGCTGGTCGTCTTCAACCTGGAGCGTATCGAGGCCGCCATCAAAGCCGGCAAAGGCATCAAGATCGGCGACTCCGATGTGCCTGTGCTGGATGGCCGTGGCGACTCCCCATACACCCTCTACATTCCGGTTCCCAAAAGCCCTCACGGCGTCAACATGGATCCAACCGGCAAATACGCTGTCTGCTCCGGCAAACTCTCTCCTACCGTCTCCATTGTTGAACTGAAGAAGGTTGATGAGGCCTTTGCTGGCAAAATCAAAAACCCTCGTGACTGCGTCATCGCCGAGCCAGAGGTTGGCCTCGGCCCACTGCACACCGCCTTTGATAACAGAGGCAATGCCTATACCTCTATCTTCCTGGACTCAGTCGTCACCAAATGGAACATCGCCAAGGCAATAGCCGGTGAGAACCCGGTTATTGAGAAGGTTGACGTGCACTACCAGATCGGCCATATCAACGCCTCCATGAGCGAGACCAAGGATGCCGATGGCAACTGGATGGTCGCACTCTGCAAGTTCTCCAAGGATCGCTTCATCCCGGTTGGCCCCTTCCGTCCTGAGAATGATCAGCTGTTCAATATCTCCGGCGACAGAATGGAGATGGTGCACGAGGCAGCATGCCACCCAGAGCCGCATGATGCACTGATTGTGACGCGTGACCTGATCCGTCCAAAGAAGGTATGGCAACGGGACGACCGACGTTTCGCCTTCGAACACGCACTGGCCAAAAAGTACAATGTCACCCTGGAGGCCGCAGCCAACGTCATCGAAGATGGCGATCACACCTACGTCTTCATGGTAGGTATCGCACCGGCATTCTCCCTCACCAAGTTCAATGTGAAGCTGGGCAATACCGTCACCGTCGTATTGACCAACATGGACAGGGTGGAGGATCTATCTCACGGTTTCTGCCTCACCCATCATGACATCAATGTCGGCGTTTCACCGCAGGAGACCACATCCATCACCTTCAAACCTACTAAGAAAGGTGTATTCTGGTACTACTGCCCCTGGTTCTGTCACGCCCTGCATCTTGAGATGCGCGGCAGAATGATTGTCTCCTAAACACAATCCGGCAAAACCCATATCCGCCCCTTCTTTGTACAAAAGAAGGGGCGGAGTTGTATTAGAATATCAGTAGGCGCTAAAATAGCCGGGTAGTTATCAATATCAGACTTTCTTTATATTCTGCCTGGTTGATTTGAGACTTGGCCCCTGTAGCCTGTCCGGCGCATCGCTGAACCTCAAAATATACGCATTACGAATCATTTTGATTCGCCAGGCTATTTGAGACAAATTTCCACAGACATGCCACTAAACATTATCTCCAAGCTACTACTATCCGCTCTACTGCTATTCAGCTCCGCAAACTGGGCCACCAATGACCTCACCCTGAAAGACGGCAAGCCTTTCTGCCAACCCTACAAGTGCGACCAGATACTGCCAGAGGCCGATAGCTTCCAGCAATCAAAGAACATCGCTCTGCCGGTCATCGAGGCACTGAAAGGGGGCAAGGTCTTCGCCTATATCTTTCTCTCGACCGATCTGGTTGATATCCCGGGCTACTCCGGCAAACCACTGGTGACGCTCATCGCCATCGACCCCAAGGGCACCATCCTGCATGCGGAGGTCATTCACCACTACGAACCTATCCTGCTGGTCGGCATCCCGGAGTCCGTACTGGGGGTCTTTATGGGCCAGTACATCGGCAAGAATATCGCCGATAAATTTGAGATCACCTCCGGCGGCGCACTCAGCAAGGGCGTAGCACACGGCAAAAACACCGCTCAACAGAGCGAGACATCAGAGATCGGCGGAAACGTCCCCATCGACATGATTACCGGTGCCACCGTGACCGCCCAGGTGATGGATCAGACCCTGATTACATCCGGTCGCAAGGTGGCAAAGGCGCTTGGCATCCTGGCAGCGGATGATACCCGCATCGTCACCTGGCACGCTGACTATCAGACAAAGACCTGGGATGAGCTGGTTGCAGAGGGGAGTATCGGCCACCTTTTCGTACCCACGGCTGACCTCGTTCCGACTGCGGACAAGGGAGAGGCCTGGGTCAATATCTACTTCGCCGATGTAACACAGCCCATTATCGGCATAAACATGTTGGGGGAATCGACCTACAACTGGGCAAAGGAGAGCGCGGGAGAGGATGGCAAGATCTTCATCATCGTCTCCAACGGCAAGGACAGCTACAAAGGATCCGGCTTTGTCCGTGGCGGCATATTTGAACGCTTCTATTTTCAGCAGGGCTTCAATAAATATGTTTTTCGTGATCTCAGCTATGAGCATCTCTACGGGATCAAGGCCGAGGGCGCCCCGGATTTCAAAGAGAGCGGTATCTTTTTCCTGCGGGACAAACATTTTGATTCATCCAACAACTGGCAGTTCTACTACATCGCCAGCCACCTGACCGGCGAGACCGCCACCTCAAAGATATTCAAGACCTACAGCGCAGACTATCAGCTTCCGGGAAAATACTATGACCTGAAGATTATCGAGAAGGAACAAGGCCCCTCACTGATCGAAAAGATCTGGAAGATGAAGATTGGACAGGTGATACTCTTGACGCTCTTCCTGGCATTTACAGCACTGCTGTTTGTCCGGCGGGATCTGATTACAACCTCAGCCAAGCGGTTGGAAACAGTGCATATCGTCATTCTCTCTCTCTCTGTGATTATCATTGGCCTGATTCTGAAATCACCCCCTTCGATGACCCACATGTATCCACTGCTGCGTACCTTTGAGGATGGCTTCCAGCTGGATCTATATCTCTCCGATCCCATCCAGTTTGTCTTCTGGTGCGCTATCGCCCTGAGTCTTATCTGGTTTGGCCGGGGTTGGTTCTGCGGCTGGATCTGCCCCTATGGCGCACTGCTCGAGCTGACCCACCGTTTTTCACGGCGCATATTGCCCAAAAAGTACAACTATAACTTTCCACCCAAGGTTAATGATGCCCTGAGCAAACTGCGCTATGTGATCTTCTTCGCCCTGGTCGGCATCTCGCTGTTCTCTGCCGAGATGGCGGAACGCCTTACCGAAGTGGAACCCTTCAAGACAACCTGGCTAGTCGGCATCTTCTCACGGGAGTGGTATCTGACACTCTACTGGTTTGCCCTGTTTGGCATCGGCATCTTTATCTATCGCTTTTTCTGCCGCTACCTCTGTCCACTGGGGGCGCTGTTTTCTCTCGCCAGCTACCTCCAGATTGACCGAATCAAACGCTACGACTTCTGCCAGAGCTGCAATGCCTGCGAGGTGCAATGCGACACCATGGCCATCAATCGCAAGGGCGAAATCGACCGATATGAGTGCTACTCCTGCTTTGAATGCGAGCAGGCCTATCATGATGAAAAGGTCTGTCCTCCTCTCGTTTACCTGAAAAAAGGCAAACTGGATCGAATCAGTAAAGCCGATTTGCAGGTTATCCAGGCACGGACAAGCCGCTCAAAAAAGACGCCAGGTAATTGCGGGGAAAGTAGTCATTGATAAACCCGTTCTCCTCTTGTTATCCGACCCTAAGGCTCAATAGTGGTGGACTGACCGACCCTTATCGCAACAGGCTGGTCAGCCCCATCGCATGCCTGCTGTTGTTTGTGACCGCCAGTGCGCTCTCCAACAGGCTCATCGCGGCTGACCTTCAGGTTCCCAGTAAACAGTTTCCCACCATTGCTGCTGCCATAGCAGCAGCCAATCGTGGCAACAACATCCATTTGGCGCCCGGCATTTTTCAAGAGAATGTGACGGTTGACAAGACGCTTGCCCTGATCGGCAGCCCGGATAAAAAATCGATCATCGATGGCTCAGGGCAAGGCACTGTCATTACGGTAACCGCCCCTGATGTTCAGATTTCAGGGCTGGAGGTGCGCCATAGCGGTGATGTTATTGAGGACTCGGACGCCTGCATCTATGCCACCAAAAAAGCAGCCAATGTAAAGCTGGAGGGCAATGCACTCAGCCAATGCGCCTTTGGCATCTGGATCAACGGCAGCCACCATCCCCAGGTGATCAATAACCGTGTCACAGGTTATCAGAAAAAGAATCTCTCTGATCGTGGCAACGGTATCCATATCTGGAATATCCAGAATGGACTAATAAAGGGAAACCGGGTGTTTGGGGTGCGCGACGGCATCTATCTCTCGAACACCGGAACATCATCCATTGAAGACAATATCATGGATTCTGTGCGCTTCGGCATCCACTATATGTACAACGACAATAATCGCGTTACCGGCAATATCACCTGCAACTCCATGGTTGGACAGGCCATGATGTTCTCAAAACGGCTGGTCATCAATAATAATGCCATGATCAATAACAAAGACCATGGCATGCTGCTACGCGCCATCTATGACTCTGCAATTCGCGGCAATATCGCCTATGGCAACAACAAGGGGATCTTCATCAACGATTCCGACTTCAACGAAATAACAGGCAACTGGGTGGAAAACAACGCCATTGGCATCGCCGTTATGGCGGGCGCCGAAAAGACCAAGGTGATTGGCAACAACTTTATCTCAAATGCAGTACAGGTGCTTTTCTCTTGGCGTTACTCACTCTACTGGGACAATGAAAAGAAGGGCAACTACTGGAGCGACTACCTTGGCTGGGACTACGATAGCGATGAGATAGGTGACAGGATATACTACGCCTCGAACCGGATGGATCATCTGATGTATCGCCATCCAAAGATGAGGCTGCTTGCACTGAGTCCGGTCATTCAGCTCCTACAGGCTCTTGAGTCCCGCTTCCCAGTGCTGCGGTCGGCCAGTGTTATTGATAGAAAACCAGCTATGCAGCCAACCATGCCAACCCCTGTCCAAGTCGCTTCTCCAGAAAAGGCGTGCCTCTAAAGATGTCATTATCTCATACTGTACCAGAGGCTGAAGGTGCAACCCCCATCCTGAGCTTATCCAAGGTACATAAGAATTTCCCAGGCAAAACGGTATTAAAGTCCATTGACCTCAGCATTGCAGCGGGGCAATTGGTGGCTCTGGTTGGCAATAATGGCCAGGGCAAGACCACACTGATGAAGTTGATTCTCGGCCTGCTGGTACCCGATACAGGTGAGATTCGGATCAACGGAGAAATCGCCACTTCCAGCCGAACAACGGATCAAAAAGCCACCTTTGGTTATCTACCAGAGACCACCGCATTCTACCCAAACCTGACCGGCCAGGAGACACTGCACTACCTCTCTTCACTCAAGCAGGCCGCGCCATCCAGAATAAACGAGATATTTGCCATCGTTGGGCTGGAGCACGCTGTAAAATACCGGGTAAAAACCTACTCCAAGGGGATGAAGCAACGCCTTGGGCTTGCCCAGGCCCTGCTTGGCAACCCCAAACTGCTCTTACTCGATGAGCCAACAAATGGGCTGGATCCTTCCGGCATCCATGAGTTCTACCAAATTCTTGGTCGGCTTAAGTCAGAGGGCGTTGCCATTTTGATGTCCAGCCATCTACTCGCCGAGATTGAATCCCGGTCAGATGCCTTGGCACTGCTTAAAGATGGCGTGATTAGCGCTCATGGCAGTGTTGATAAACTCATAGGCACAGCCCAACTGCCCAGCACTATCAAATTTCAGAAAGGCCCGCATTTTAACGCACAAACCCTGGATCAAATCCTCCACCAACACACCGCAGAAAAAACATATATTGAGCACACACAAACCTTTGTACTCAGATGCCAACCCGCCCATAAGCAGGCACTGCTGTTAGCGCTGCTCTCTGCTAACAATCTGATCACAAAACTTACCGTTAATGACCCCGGCCTCGAACAACTGTTCCTGCAGCTAAACAGCGGCCTGAAAATCACCTGATACAACGCCCTTAATGTCCACACTTACCATCTTATTAACCATCGCACAAAAAGAGTTTGTCGACCACTTACGCAATGGCTGGATCATTGCTGTTGGCATCGCCTTTGCTGCCTTCTCTCTCCTGATCACCTTTGCTGGCTTTGGCTTCACCGGCGCCGTAGGCATTGGACAGGAACAGAGCACCCTTTTCAGCCTGATCAGCCTGGTTATCTATCTCGTGCCTCTGCTCGGTCTGCTGCTCAGTTACGATGGCATAGCCGGTGAGTATGAGAGGGGCACCCTGGATCTGTTAAGAAGCTATCCATTCAAAACCATCCTTTTGCTCTATGGCAAATGGCTTGGCCTGTTCATAGTGCTCACCACAACCCTGATCGTCGGATTAACTGCACCAGCGGCAATATCCATTTATAGTGGACACACAGTACAAGCCTGGAGCCTACTGCTCATCACCTCAGTTTGGATTGGTACTGTCTTCATCTCCATCGCCATCATGTTCTCCGTATTAATCCTGGATCGCGGCAAACTGATTGCCATCGCCATTGGCATCTGGCTACTGTTCGTTGTGTTATTTGATCTCGGCATCATCGGCATATTGGTCTCCACAGAGGGCGATGTTCCGGTAAATCTGGTCAACCTCCTCTTTTACCTGAACCCCACTGCACTCTATCGCCTGTTATCCATTGATCTCATCATGGATAAAGCAATGATCCAGCAGCTTGGATTACTGGGGCAGATTCCACCAACCCCCGCTCTTTTTGCCGCCATGACGGCCTGGACCATTATCCCCACACTCATTGCCGGATGGCGCATCCACCATTTAACAAAATAGGATTAAACCAAAAAATGCGTAAACACCTGCTCATTATTGCCTTATCTTTATTCATAGCGGTGACGCTTTTGGGCGGCTGCAGCGAAAACAACCATTCAAATACCACGAGCAGAGCCAAAGATCTGACACGGGATGAGGTATGCATGCTGGACGGCATGATATTGATGGATCATCCGGGCCCCAAAGGACAGGCCATTTTCAAAAACGGCGAACGACACTTTTTTTGCGACACCAAAGGGCTGATCTCAACCCTCTATGACCAAAATCATAAGATGAAGATCAAGCAGGCTTTTGTGCAGGATTTTGGGCAGCGCAAATGGGGTAGTTACAAAGACAACTGGATCGATGTAAAACAGGCCTTTTTTGTGATGGACAGCAGCCGGTTTGGCGCCATGGGGCCTACCCTGGCCACGTTTAGCACCCGCACCGATGCCGACAACTTCGCAAAAGAATTTGGCGGCTCAGTGCTGGCCTTTAACGAACTCAATGAAGAGAAATTTGAAGCCTATCAAAAACGTATCCGCCAACAGCTGAGAAACGCCATTGGCAATATTTCAGCCCCTGATGACAATATGGAACATCAACATCATTAGAAATTTAGGCAGTTGGAGCCTTCTCAGCAACAGCTCCAACCGCTCTGTTTTAGGTTACTGATTGTGTGGCACATTCTCTTTGGGCGGCTCATGATTACCCTTGCGCCACTCCCATGGCATCACAAATTTAGCGCGCCATAATCCCTGCCTCAGCGTACGCGCAACACCCTGGACGCGCTTATATCGTTTGCTTTGAGCCGGGTCATACACAGCCCAACCACCCAGCACCGCTTGCTCATTGATATCAATCCGCTGAGGCGGCTCACCCACCCAACAGGTCGCCAGTAGACGTCCCTTATCATCAGTTTTAGTACCCTCACAACTCAATGTATTGTGGGCAATCAACTTTGCAAGCTTTTCTGCTGCAACCACACCACAGCGAAACTTATAATATTTCTTCTTGGTAAAACAGATCTGATCCAGGTCTGGGGCATCCATCTCCTTCAGCAAAATTTGCTGCTCATTGATCTCAACAGTTCTGCCATCAATGACCTTGGCATCACCTTTGACAATCTGGAGATCCCCCGCAAACACCATACCAGGAGCAAGCAGCAAAACTGCTATACCAACCCGAATCACACGCAATGATTGAACCATTATAGACCTCTGGAAAATTTCAAAAATAAGCGCCCTAATAATAGCGCCCTATAGCGACTCACTTGAGCCTTGTGGATACCGTTAGCTGCTGTAACACA
>JAJRZI010000088.1 GCA_024275295.1 Gammaproteobacteria bacterium
CCGATCAGACCGGGTTGCAGCGATTAGAGGTTGCCCTGCAACAGATCCTTCAGGAGAGCTGCAGCGCATGAGCACCCTGATGGTTCAAGGCACCACCTCCGATGCAGGCAAGAGCGCACTGGTCACCGCACTGTGCCGTCTACTGGCGCGGCGCAACCTCTCTGTCGCCCCATTCAAGCCACAGAACATGGCGCTCAATAGTGCCGTCACCGCTGATGGTGGAGAAATAGGGCGCGCCCAGGCAGCACAAGCCCAGGCGGCTAATATCCCCAGCCACACTGACATGAATCCGGTGCTATTGAAGCCCAACAGCGACACCGGCGCCCAGGTCATCATCCAGGGAAAGGCGGTAACCACGCTGGAGGCACAGGGCTACCACGACTACAAACAGGTGGCCATGTCCGCTGTGCTGGACTCCTACCAGCGTCTTGCCCGGCAGTATCAGATCATTGTGGTAGAGGGGGCCGGTAGCCCGGCAGAGATCAACCTGCGTGAAAATGACATCGCCAACATGGGTTTCGCTGAGGCGGTGGATTGCCCTGTCATCCTGATAGCCGATATCAACCGGGGCGGTGTCTTCGCCCATCTGGTAGGTACGCTGGAACTGCTATCCAAGTCTGAACGAGCACGGGTAAAGGGCTTTGTCATCAACCGCTTTCGCGGCGATATCACCCTGCTGCAACCCGGCCTGGAGTGGCTGGAACAACGTACCGGCATCCCGGTGCTGGGTGTGCTGCCTTATCTGCACCGGCTACACCTGGAGGCGGAAGATAGCCTGAACCTTGATGCCGTCACTGCCAGTAGTGACGGCATCAAAGTGATTCTGCCCGCACTGCCCCACCTGAGTAATCACACCGATTTTGACCCCCTGCAGCTACATCCTCAGGTGGATCTGCAGATCATCCACAAAGACCAGCCGATACCCGCCGCCGACCTGATCATCCTGCCGGGCAGCAAGAGTGTCCGTGCCGACCTGGCTGTATTGAGAGAGGAGGACTGGGAGCAGGCCATACAGCGCCACCTGCGTTATGGCGGCAAACTGCTGGGCATCTGCGGTGGCTTCCAAATGCTGGGGCAATCCATTGATGACCCTGATGGCATTGAAGGTGAACCGGGCAAACTTCCTGGGTTTGGACTACTTGAGATGCAGACCACGCTGCAGCCCGAAAAACAGCTGCACAATGTCACCGGGCGACTGCTGTTGGAAGGAACCGCCATCAGCGGTTACGAGATCCATGCCGGTACCACTCAAGGGGCCGCACTGGAACGGCCATTGGTAACGCTGGACACAAGAACCGACGGTGTCATTTCCGAAGACAACCAAATCATCGGCACCTACCTGCACGGCCTGTTTGAGACCACTGAGAGCTGTGACAGCCTGCTGCACTGGGCTGGCCTGACTGAACCACAAAGCCCCGATTATCATCTACAACGCGAGCGGGGGATCGACCGGATCACCGATGCCATCACCGAGCATCTGGATCTGGCCAAACTCGCCCAACTCCTGGAGCTGGATCAGCTATGAAGAGACTCATCCTTGGCGGTGTCCGCTCCGGCAAGAGCCGGCTGGCTGAAAAATTTGCCCGAGAGTCTGGGCTGACCGTCACCTACATTGCCACCGCCACGGCTCAAGATGATGCGATGCAGCAGCGCATTGACCATCACCGCAGACACCGACCCACAGAGTGGGTGCTGATCGAAGAGCCTTACAGCCTGGCCGAAACACTGGAGAAAGAGGCAAGAGCCAATCACTTTCTGCTGGTGGATTGCCTAACCCTCTGGCTCACCAACCTGTTACTGCTTAATGACAATGCCCGGCTGGAAAAGGAGCTACAGGCACTGCAGGAGTGCCTCCCAACCCTGCAAGGAGAGATTGTGCTGGTAAGCAATGAGACCGGGTTGGGGGTCGTCCCCATGGGCGAACTCAGCCGAAGATTTTGTGATGAAGCCGGATTTCTCCACCAACAATTAGCCCAGATCTGCGACCAAGTCATACTAACCGTTGCAGGCCTGCCCCACATTCTAAAAGGTAATAACTGATGCAACTCGATTGGCTCTCTGAACCCACCGCCCCACTCAACGAATCATCCCGCCAGGCTGCCGAAGCACGCCAGGCCCAGCTGACCAAGCCACCCGGCTCACTTGGCGAGCTGGAGTCCATCGCCATACGGCTAGCGGCCATGCAAGGGGCAGCTTGCCCAACGCTGGACCACGCCCATATCTCTGTCTTTGCCGCCGACCATGGGGTCGCCGCTGAAGGTATCTCCACCTTCCCCCAATCCGTTACCCTGGAGATGGTGCGCAACTTTGCCCGTGGCGGTGCTGCCATCAGCGTATTGGCACAACAGCTCAACGCCACATTTGAGATCATCAACCTCGGCACAGTTAAAGATGATGAAAGCCTGCAAGGGGTGCATCACCAACGCATCGCTCCAGGTACTGCAAACTTCACTCAACAACCAGCCATGACAGCTGAGCAGCTGACACAGGCACTGGATGCCGGTCGGCAATCTGCAGCACGCGCGGTAGAAGCGGGCAACCATATCTTCATCGGCGGTGAGATGGGGATCGGCAATACCACCAGCGCCAGTGCTCTGGCCTGTGCCCTGACCGGCATGCCCGCAGACCAACTGGCCGGGCCGGGCACCGGGCTGGATCAAAGCGGAGTTAACCGCAAGACTGAGGTAATCCAACAGGCGCTCAAGCTACACCAGACAGCGCTGGATGATCCATTAGAGACGCTACGTCGACTGGGTGGATTTGAGATTGCAGCCCTCACCGGAAGCTATATCGCCTGCGCCCAAAAAGGGATACCTGTATTGGTAGATGGCTTCATCTCCAGCGTAGCCGCACTGGTGGCTGTAAGCATCGACAAAGAAGCTAAAGAATGGCTGCTGTTTGCCCACAAATCAGCAGAGCCAGGACATGTTCGAGTACTGGAGGCACTGGAGGCTCAGCCATTACTTGATATCGGCATGCGCCTGGGCGAGGGCAGCGGAGCCGCCACGGCACTGCCCCTGTTACGGCTTGCCTGTGCCCTGCACAACGACATGGCCACCTTTGCTGAAGCGGGTGTCTCAGAGAGTGATGCCTGAATATCCCGAGTTGCTGGTTGATCTGCTGCGTCACGGTGAGACTGAAGGCGGCAACCGCTTTCGTGGCCGCACGGATGATGCCCTGACCGAGCATGGCTGGAGACAAATGAGCAGTGCCGTAGAGGAGAGACCCGCCTGGGCAGAGATCATCAGCTCTCCTGCCAGACGCTGCACCCTGTTTGCCAAACATCTGGCTAAAACCCACAACATCCCCTGCCGCCAGGCAGAATGGCTGTGGGAGATGGACTTTGGCAACTGGGAAGGCATGACAGCAACCAAGCTGGCTGAAACAGATGCAGACCGGCTAAATGCCTTCTGGCAGGATCCACTCAATCAGGCCCCACCCGGGGGCGAGCCATTCCAACAGTTTCAGCAGCGAGTGCTCACTGGTTGGCATGAGACCATCCAACACACAACAAAAAGCGTGCTATTGGTTTCCCATGGCGGCCCTATCCGCATCATCCTGGCGAAGGCACTGGGTATGCCACCACAGAATCTGATGCGATTGGAAGTGCCCCATGCCTCACTCAGCCGAGTGCGCATATCGACCGACTCCACGGGTAATATCTATAGTTCACTGGTTGGACTCAACACAGGCACAGATGACTAGGTTATCCACGCTGCTGTTACTCTGCATTTTTTGCACCACAGCATCAGGTCAGACATCCATCGAGAGAGGCAAGGCGGTCTTTGCCCAACACTGCTGGTTCTGCCATGGCCAGGAGGGGAACGGCCTGTCCGATGCCGCTGCCGTGCTTAAACCAAAACCGAGGGATTTTACCAGCCCCAAAGCGGCAACAGAGCTGACGCTCGACAGGATCATCCAATCCATCACCATCGGCCGGCCTAAAACTGCTATGCCTGCATTTGGCACCACCCTTACGGCTGATGAAATCCAGTCTGTTGCCCACTACATCAAAGATACTATTATGCAAGGCACCAGTATCGACCGCTTCTACAAGGCCCACTCACAGGGACTCTCATATATCGACTTCACACAGATTACAACACAAACAGATCTGAGATCCTGCCTGCTGCATTGCCACACCGATGAAAGCTTTATTCGCAACCGATTAAAGATTTTACAACAACAGCCCCGTTCAAAAGAGAACCCATGATCAAGCCCCTGCTCATCGCCCTGCAACTTCTCACGCGCCTGCCGGTACCAGACACAGGCAAAGTTACCGATCAGCAGATCGGGCAATCACTGCTCTTTTATCCCGTAGTCGGGTTGATCATCGGCGGGTTGCTGGCTCTGGTAGCATGGCTCACAGAGGGAGGCCCGGAAGCCGTACGTGCTGTGCTACTGCTGGTTATCTGGACATTGATCACAGGCGCCCTGCATCTGGATGGCCTGGCCGATAGCGCCGATGCCTGGGTTGGTGGTTACGGCGACAAAGAAAAAACCATGGCCATCATGAAAGACCCCTATGTGGGGCCGGCTGGCGTCACCATCATCCTGCTGGTACTCATTGCCAAATATGCCTCACTGGAGGCGTTACTGAGCCAGGCAAACTATGTGGCATTGATCCTGGTACCCATGCTCAGCCGGGTCATGATGCCACTGCTGCTACTCACCACCGACTATGTACGCAAAAACGGGATGGGATCAGCGCTGGCGCTCCATCATCCCAAACGGGCCAGCCGGTGGATCATCTTCGGCTGCGCCCTGCTCACTGTAGCCATTGCCGGTAGTGACGGGCTAAGGCTGCTGGCCACACTGGCGGTCGTATTTCTGTATCTGCGCCGGGTTATGATTCAACGCATTCAAGGCACCACCGGTGATACCCTCGGCGCAATGGTGGAACTCTCTGAAGCCGCTGGAGTGATGGTGATGGCCCTGATTATTTAGCGCCTGCTTCACGATGCTGCTGACCCAGTTTTTGGTAATTTTGGGCAGCGTATTCAAAAAACGCCAACTCCTTCTCAGTCAGTTTGCGGATCTGTTTGACCGGTGAGCCGACGTACAGATAACCACTCTCCAGCACCTTGCCACCAGGTACCAGACTGCCTGCCCCAATCATCACCTGCGACTCCACAACAGCGCCATCCAGCACGATGGAACCCATGCCAATCAGGCACCTGTCTTTGATCTCACAGCCATGCAGGGTGACATTGTGTCCTACCGTAATATCGTTCCCCACAATGGTTGGAAAGCCACCCGGTACAAATTGACTGTCATGAGTGACATGCACCACTGTGCCATCCTGAATACTGGTTCGCTCACCAATACGGATACGGTGAATATCCCCACGCACCACGACACCGGGCCAGATGGAGGAGCCACTGCCAATCTCTACATCACCAATAACCACAGCCGCCTCATCCACCCAGGCATCCTCTGCAATCGCCGGGGTCATGCCTTCAAATGTTCGAATATTGTTCATGGTGTTAAATTATTTCCTGTCGGGGTCAAAGTGATGGTGGTGCTTGTGGTGATAAGTTTATCGGAGTTTGCCTCTGGATATCAGCACATTTCTGTTTTTTGCTGTCAGAGAAAACACCTGTTCACAAACAAGTTTGGGTATATTTCACGCTGAACAGCAGCAAGCATGATGATATTATTAATCTTTTCACCTGACTGATCTGCCCTATGGATAACCCACTGCTAAATCTTCCTGGCCTGCCACCCTTCTCCAGGATCAAGCCAGAGCATGTCGAACCTGCCATTGATCAACTGCTGGCTGAAGGTCGTGCCCTGGTGAAGTCCGTACTGGAGAGCACAACCCCACCTACCTGGCAAAACCTGGTCGAAACACTGGAAGTGGAGGATGACAAACTGGGGCGTACCTGGTCGCCCGTGAGCCACATGAACTCCGTAGTCAATAGCGATGAGCTGCGTGAGGCCTACAATACCTGCCTGCCCAAGCTGAGTGAATATGCCACCGAGGTGGGCCAAAACGAACAGCTATTTGCTGCCTACAAGGCCGTGGCCGAGCAGAGCAGTGATCTTGATTCAGCACAGCAGAAAGTACTGGAGAATGCCCTTCGGGATTTCCACCTCTCCGGTGTTGACCTGCCTCCTGAGCAGAAGGCCCGCTACAAAGCGATCAGCCAGGCCATCTCCAAGCTTACCAGCACATTCAGCGATAACCTGTTGGATGCCACCAACGCCTGGAACAGGCTGATTACCGATAAGGCAGAGCTGGCCGGACTACCAGAATCAGCCCTTGGCCTGGCCAGGCAGACGGCCGAGCAGCAGGGTGAAGAGGGTTGGATGCTGACGCTGGACTTCCCCTCCTACATGCCGGTGATGAACTACGCCGACAACCGTGAGCTGCGCCATGAGATGTATCGGGCCTACGCCACCCGCGCCTCCGACCAAGGGCCACATGCGGGCAAATGGGACAACAGCGAGAATATGGAGCAACTGCTTGCTCTGCGCCACGAACTGTCCAGACTGCTCGGTTTTAATAATTACGCTGAACGCTCACTGGCCACCAAGATGGCTCGCTCCACCGATGAGGTCATCAGCTTTCTTACCGACCTGGCAAAGCGCTCCCATACCCAGGCTCAAAGAGAGCTGGAGGAGCTGCAGGCCTTCGCCAAAGAGGAGCACGGCGTTGAAGAGCTGGAAGCCTGGGATATCAGCTACTATTCCGAAAAACTGCGCCAACAGCGCTACGCCTTCACCCAGGAAGAGCTGAAACCCTACTTCTCTGAGAGCCGGGTCATACCCGGCCTATTCGCAGTGGTTGAGCGGCTCTTTGGTATCCAGATCAGTGAGATTAAAGATGTTGACACCTGGCATTCCGATGTCCGTTTTTTCGAGATCAAAGACTCACAGGGCAAGACCCGTGGCCAGTTCTATCTCGATCTCTATGCACGTCGAAATAAGCGTGGCGGCGCCTGGATGGATGATTGCATCGGCCGCATGGTCACCGCCGACCGGCGACAAGACCCTGTCGCCTATCTCACCTGCAACTTCTCACCACCGGTGGGCGGCCAACCAGCGCTCTTTACCCACAACGAGGTGGAGACCCTGTTCCACGAATTTGGCCATGGCCTGCACCACATGCTTACCCGCATCGACTACCCGGCCGTTTCGGGCATCAATGGTGTTGCCTGGGATGCGGTGGAGCTACCCAGCCAGTTTCTGGAGAACTGGTGCTGGGAGCGAGAAGCACTGAATCTGATCTCAGGCCATTTTGAGACGGGTGAACCACTGCCTGATGAACTCTACCAGAAGATGTATGACGCCAAGCATTTCCAATCCGCCATGCAGATGGTGCGCCAGCTTGAGTTCAGCCTGTTTGATTTCCGCATCCACCTGGAATATGACCCTGAACAGGGCGGCCGTATCTACGAGATTCTGGATCAGGTCAGGGATCAGGTTGCCGTAGTCAAGCCACCGGCCTTCAACCGCTTTGCACACGGTTTCTCTCACATCTTTGTCGGCGGCTATGGCGCAGGCTACTACAGCTACAAGTGGGCCGAGGTGCTCTCCGCTGACGCCTTCTCCCTGTTTGAGGAGAATGGCATCTTTGACGCAGCCAGTGGCCAATCCTTTCTGCACAACATCCTGGAGAAGGGTGGTTCACAGGATGCCGCCGATCTGTTTATTGCATTCCGAGGTCGGGAGCCAAAGGTCGATGCGCTGCTGCGCCACTGTGGTATCACCGGGTAGGCCTATGCTGCGAAAATCTCCTTTTATAGCGGGTCTGTTGCTGCTGTTACTCTCATCACCTCTTTCAGCCGCCTATATCACGGACAAGCTATTGGCCGGGGTGTATGAAAAACCGGAAACCAGTGCAGAACCCCTGCAGGTGCTGCCAAGCGGCACCCCGGTGGAGTTGCTGAAAACAGAGGGAACCTTCACCCAGGTACGTCTGCCCAACCGCAGTGAAGGCTGGGTCGAGAGCCATTTTATCTCTGAAGAGAAACCGGCTCAGGTGATGCTGCTGGAGCTACAGGCCACAGCGGGCGAACTGCGTCGCAAGCTGCAGCAGGTAGAGACCAAATTGGAGCAGAGCAAAAAAACATCGCCCGACCAGGCTGCAACAGAAAAAAAGCTGGCTGAGGCAAAGAGACAGGTCAACAAGCTAACCCAGGCGCTGTATGAGAGTGAGTCCAAACTGGCGGATAAACAGAGCTTGTTGGCCCTGCCTCTCTGGCTGCTGCCCACTGCAGGGCTGCTGCTCCTGCTCGGCTTTATCAGCGGCGTCATCTTTCGCAACTATCGTCTGCGCAAACGTCTCGGCGGACTCAGACTCTAGGGGGTGCTAACAATCACCGTTCGTGGCATGATTCTGGCCCTTTTTCACGCTGGCGGCGTTGCGGTTCGTTGCAATAGAATAACTATTACTCCTCACCGCGCCTTGCCAGCACGAAAAATGACTCAGAATCATGCTCACTCAGGTAATTGCTAACACCCCTAATCAACACAGGTTTAATCATGTCACAACTCAAATTAGGTATTCCCAAAGGCAGTCTGGAAAAATCCACCCTCTCACTCTTCGCTCAGGCAGGGTGGAATATACAGCTACGCTCACGCAACTACTTCCCCAGCATCAACGACCCCGAAATCAGCTGCGCCCTGGTGCGCTCTCAGGAGATGGGGCCGTATGTCGCCAACGGCACCCTCGATCTGGGTCTGACCGGACACGACTGGATACTGGAGACCGAGGCCGATGTGGTGGAGATCAGCGAGCTGGTCTACTCCAAAAGCTCCGATCAGCCCTGCCGCTGGGTATTGGTTGTGCCGCAAGACTCCCCCATTCAATCCATTGAGGATCTGCAGGGCAAGAAGATCTCCACCGAGCTGGTGGGCTTCACCAAACGCTATCTGGCAGAGCGCGGCATCGACGCCGAGGTGGAGTTCTCCTGGGGCGCCACCGAGGCCAAGGTGGTCGAGGGGCTGGTCGATGCCGTGGTCGAGATCACCGAGACCGGCAGCACCATCAAGGCGCACGGCCTGCGTATCGTCTGCGATCTGCTGCACACCGAGACCCGCCTGATCAGCAACAGGGCCGCCATGGCAGATCCCAAAAAGAGAGAGAAGATTGAACAGATTGCGCTGATGTTGCAATCAGCCCTGACCGCCCGGCGCAAGGTGGCGCTCAAGCTGAATGCGCCCAAGGATAAGCTGGAGCAGATCGTGGCCATCCTGCCCAGCCTGCATGCGCCCACCGTCAGCCACCTCTACGACCAGCAGTGGCTGGCTATCGAGACCGTGGTTGACTGCGGCATCACCCGCAGCCTCATCCCGCAGCTGAAGGCCATGGGTGCCGAGGGCATTTTGGAGTACGAACTGCGGAAGATGGCCTGATATCCAGCCTAAACCCAGCGCCAGGGATGGCTCAAACCAATCTCTCTTAAGCATAAAACAACCCGTCTCATGACCATCGACTCCTCTGCTCTACAGCAACGCTTTGTCAGCATCCGTGAAAACAAGACGTTCGAAACCTTTGTTATTGCCGTTATCATCATCTCTGCCCTAGTGATCGGCGCCAAAACCTATACCATCAATGCCCAGGTTGATCTCCTTTTCAAGATTCTGGATATCACCATCACCCTCTTCTTTTTGAGTGAAATCATCATTCGCATGATTGCTGATCACAGCCTGAAAAAGTTCTTCAGCAAGGGATGGAACATCTTCGACTTTATCATCGTTACCGCCAGCCTGATCCCCATAGATGAATCCGAGATGGCACTGCTGGGCCGGTTGCTGCGCATCTTCCGCGTACTGCGTCTGGTCTCCATCATCCCGGAGCTGCGCGTGCTGCTGAATGCCTTTGTCACCGCCATTCCCCGCATGGTCTATGTGTCGGTGCTGATGTTCATCTTCTTCTATATCTATGCCGCCATGGGCAGCATCTTCTTCAGCAAGATCAATCCCGAACTGTGGGATAACATCACCATCTCCATGCTGACGCTGTTCCGTGTGGCCACCTTTGAAGACTGGACTGATGTGATGTATGAAACAATGGAGGTCTATCCCTTTAGCTGGATCTTCTATTTGACCTTCATATTCATCGTTGCCTTTGTTTTTCTCAATATGATGATTGGCATCGTGCTTGAGGTGCTACAGCGCGAGCATGAGAAATTTGACCGTGAAACAGGCGAAGGTGAGGCGGGTGAAGTCCACTGGATTCGGGAGCACACAGAATCCATGGAACAGCGCATGAAAAGCATGGAAAAGATGCTGATCAATCTGCAGGAAAACAAAAAGTCACCATCAGACCCGTCCTGAGCCGCTACACTTGATCTCTATAGCCATGCGCAAAACCGGGAGTCTGAGCATGAGACACAGCAACAGCATCAAAATGGCCACATTACTGGGTGCACTGCTGATCGGCAATATCAGCCTTGCCGCCTCCTGCTATTAAAAGTCGCCCAATCTTATCTCGCTGGGTGATAGATATTATGATCTGGATGTTACGCCACCCACACCTGAAGATCGAAAGAGCATCATCTCGGTAGCAAAAAAAATGGTTGGCAGCTGGCACGGTAGCGGCACCCTATTCGAGTGCAGAGGTTCTGATGAAGATCCAGTGGTGGAAAACAGGGAGATCCGCCTCACCGCAGAGGTCTCCATCACTCCATCAGGAGAGCTGCACATCGATACAAAAAAATATATCGAGGAAGCCAATATGTGGCTCTACGATAATCTGGTGATTTTCAGTAACCTGGCAGATCAATCGGTATCACTCATACCCGATGGTTTTGAGGTGGTGGAAAAATTCCGACTAAAAGCAAACGGCAAGTATCGGCCGCTGACTGAAATACTGCACACTGCAACCCATAGCCAATCAAACCTGAGCTACACCATCAGCAGATATATCAATGGCTATCTGGTTGTAGAAGAGAGATGGAAACTGACGCGCAACCGATAAATAGGAATTCAGTATTCAAAAGTCAGGATACCCTATCTTCTTCTAACTCCTAAATTCCGCCAGCTTATTCTATTGGCGCGGCCATGGCGCTGACATGTTTACAGCGCTAATGCCATCCATTGTGCCAACTTCAGTGGCTGCGCCCGACTCCGCATCCAGCGCCATTAACAGGTTGCCATTGCGCACGGAATATAATTCCCCCGTAGCCGCACTGAATTCAACCCCGACACCACCATAGTCCACGCCAAGCTCACCCACAATCTCCTCAACACCTGGATATATCTTGATGGATTTCCAGTCAACCGCAAAACGATAGGCCTTGAAGGCAAAGCTGGCGGGGCTGATGGCCGTTGTATCCGAGGTATAAAAACGCCTGTTGAAAACAACTGCGCCAGTGCCGACATTGCGCAGGCGTACCCGCATGTGGGCAGGTGACCACCACATCTCCATACTGTAAGAGCCGACATCCACCGAACCGGGATATGCGGTATTGCCATCGACCATCACACCATCGACTATTTTTGCGATACCTTGGGTGTAACCCGAAGAGCCATAGGTGGTATCGGTCATCACAAATTTGTACAGGGAGTCTGCATCCTCTTTAAGCTGGAAGATGATACGGCTTTGTCCCACACCCCGCTGGGTGATGTCAAAATCAAGTTTGGCATAACCACTGGCCGGGATATCCATGAGCCGCTCAGCCTGGACATAGGCCGGCTGCCAGTTGGATTGAATGCCATCCAGATAAATATGGCCGGAGTTCCAGACATAGGAGACGCCACTGCCCCGATACGTCCAGCTGTAACTGTTGGTGCTATTGATGTAGTTGTCATCTTCCAGTATTGGAGAGAGGGTTGTGTTGATCTTGATCAGCTGGTCAGGCATGTTGTCGATAGCACCTGAAATTGCATACAACTCATTGGTATCAAACCTGACCGCCATGCCATTGTTTTTGACATTCATGCCAAAATAGCCGGCCACTGAGATCTCGCTCGTTTCAGGGTCTATGGTGAGCAGCCTGTCGGTGCCGCCATGTATGCCGTAAAGTCTGCCGTTCTTATCAAAACTCAGGCCATTTACAAACCGCAGACCAGTCGGTTCACCAATATGACTCACCTCACCAGTATAGAGGTCGATCCGGTAAAGCTGCCCCACTGTGGTATCCCAGCCATAGAGTTTACCATCGGGGCTGAAGGCAGTTGAGGTTGAGCCAAAGCCGGTCTCCCCCGTCAATTCCAGAACAGTAGCAACCTCTAATGTCACCGGATCAATACTGACCAGACGCTCAATAGCCGCTGTGGGTTCCACCGCGTAGAGCAGATTCAGGTCAAACTTGTCAGGCCAGGGCGCGGCCATGTTGACGCTGTGCATCCCTTCCAGAGTGCCAACCTCCGTCGCAATACCTGTATGGGTATCCACCTCGACCAGTAAATTGGTGGCGCGGATTGAATAGAGTCTGCCTGTTGCTGCGTTAAACTCGGCGGCGACCCCGCCGGTCTGGATACCAAGCGAGCCGATGACCTGTGCCAGCCCCGTCTGCTTGTTGATCCTGAGCAGGTTGTCGGTATCATTTCCAGAGATGCCATAAAGCTCATTGGCTTTGAAGTCTATGGCCAGGCCGTTGTTCTTGATATCCAGACCCAGGTAACCTATCACCGATATGGCACTGCTATTGATATCAATAGAGAGCAACTGGTTTGTTGGGCCATGCAGGGCATAGAGAGTGCCATCTCTGTCAAAGGCGAGACTGTTAACCGCACTGTATATTGCAGGTTTACCTATCAGGGCGACCCTGCCTGTTTTCAGGTCAACATTGTAGAGCTGCCGCTCTCTGCTGCTCCAGCCATACAGTTTGCCATCCGGACTGAACGCCAGTGATGGGGTGGCAAAACCCTTCATGCCGGTCAGCCCGAAGAGCGTCTTCACCTCCAGGGTCTCTGGATTGATGCTGACCAAGCGTTGGGCGCTGCTGGAAGGCTCTATAGCATAGAATTTATTTGCTTCGATCTTTGCTGGCCAAGGCGCGGCCAGACTGACCGTATTGACACCATCAAGCACTGCAACCTCACTACCAACACCGGTTGCAGCATCAATGCTCATCAAGATATTCGACTTGCGTATAGCAAACAGCTCATTGGTCACAGGGCTGAATTCAACACCGACACCATGATAGGTTATACCCATGGAGCCAACGATCTCTGCGGTACCTGTCTGTTTATCCAGCCTGAACAGATAATCAGCACTATTGCCGGATACAGCGTAGAGTTCATTGGTGGTAAAATTGATAGCCAAACCGGTTGATCTTATATCAAATCCTGCATTACCGATGACTGTCACGGCGCTGGTCAGTGGGTCGATGGATACCAGCTCATCGGTATTGGAGTTCAGGCCAAAGAGATTACCATCCCTATCAAATGTCAGGCCATTGATCTTCTCAACATAGGTTGGGTTGCCGATGTGGATGATCTGACCCGTTATCAGGTCAATGCGATAAAGCTGAGTGCGTATATTATCCCACCCAAGTCGATGAACTCCGCTACTTCGTCCTTAAATACTTCTGATGCACTCACATCAGCTTGTTTCTCCTCTTTGTGTTCCGCCAGGTCGATGTCAGCTTCATCATCCTCTATTATCTTATCCTCTGGGTGAGTGGGGTATGCAGAATGGTTGGATTTATCTGATCCACCTTGGGTTCCTTGAGTACCGGCATTGCCTGCCGATTTGTCATTGCCTTGATTGCCGAGCTGGCCGGAAATGCTGTTGTTGTTCTCATTCGATTGCCCTGCGCCTGCTGCCTGTGGGGTGGATTTCTCAACTTTATCTTCGCTGGATATGATGGATTTTGGACTTGTCGGGCAGCTCCGGCAGCGGTTTTTGCCTGAGCCTGGCTGGGTGATCCAAGGCTAACCATCAGGAAGATGATGGTGAATAGAAGAAACAGTAGCTGTGGTTGAGGATAGCTGACACTGCAAACAGCACTCTTTGTTGGCTTTGATTTTTGCTTGTACATCGACTGCCTCTCATGATTGGCCAGTTATCCTGGCGCCCATCTTTAACCTGCTGAGGGAATCTGAAGTGCATGTCCTGTACACTTTTTGCCCAACTTATGCCGGAAAGCCCTTCGGTGTAATTGGCATCGGCAATATATTTAGCGGCATTTAGCGGCCGTTCTGTGAAATTCCGCACGCTGCTTTTGTGACCAAGGTCACGTTTTTAAAGGAAAAAATGGGATATTCATTCCTTTATATGTGGAAATATAAAGGCTAGGCCTTAAAATTTGGTTACAACAAGGATTTCTCAAAAAGCTACGCAATGAATGCTTCAGCCAGCAGGAGATTAGAACAGGGAGGGTTGATATCGACTCGGTGGTTGAAAATAATAAATGGGCTTGAAGAAGGTTCCCGCTACTACTTAAGAAAACAGTAATGGTGGATCAGGCTCCCTACAGGGTCTGATTAATGATCATATCCTACGATTATCCCTTTCATATTCTGCTCCTTCTTTAACTGCGCCAAAACTTTTTTTGCATCATGCAATGTTTTTTCCGGGCCAACATAGACACGGGCTGTTTTTTTATTATTGATCTGTTTTGTTTCCACAAAAGATGTGAAACCTGCATCCTTAAGTTTGTCTCTTAGATTGATGGCATTTTTATTATTACTAAAACTACCCAATTGAATGACCCAGGCTTTATGCAAGGATTCTACTGGTGCAACAGAGGTTGATTTTTTTAACTTTAATGTGGTTATTTTTGGCGCTGCTGTTTTGGCTTTAGATGCTGCATGTTTTGTAAACCCTATATGTTGTAATTTTTTTCTGGGTGCTATTGATGTTGCTTCTTCAAGTTTTAAAGCGGTAACCTTTCGCGCTACTGGTTTGTCGTTTGTCTGCTTTTTTATCCTAATGTTATTGGTTATTGGATCAGCTTTAGGTTGCTGCTCTACTAAGGGTGATTCCTGAGGTGAGGCTTTTATTTCTGCCGCCCGTTTTTCTTTTTTAGCATTCTCTTTGGGAGCAAGAGCAAGAGGCGCTGGTGTCACTGCTATTGCAGGTGCTGTTTTTGTTGCTATTTGTTCAACCTCTTCAACGGGCACAATCTTTGACTGGTAGGGTGAACCCTTAACTTCAGAGGTCTGTTTGAGGGTGGGTTTTTGTGGATCATCCATCAAAAACATTACACCTGCAACACCGATAATGCCTATGCCGGCTATGCCAATGACGATCTTTTTTATTTGAGCATTCATCAGATAGCAGCCCTTTTAGATCTCTCTCAGGCCATCTGAAGGTTGAATCCTGGCTGCCCGATAGCCACCCAGCGCGGCGGCCAATACAGCGGCTCCAATAGTAAATGCCAGGGCTATCTCAAAATGCAGGGGCAGTAACCGGCAGACGGGATTGTCATCCTCAATCTGGGTGATCAACATACGGTTGATGCTGGTCTCTACACCCAGATAGATCAGGCTTGCCAACAGCCAGCCCAATATGCCTGTGAGCAGCGCTTGGAGTACCGGAAACCAGACAATATCTGCTGTTCTGAATCCAACCAGTCGCAATACACTCAGCTCTCTCTTTTTTCGATCCACATTGGCCCACAGATTGGCACCCAGTGAAAAGGAGAAGCCGGTCAGACCGATGACAGCGACAAACCAGAATACGGCGCTCAATCGCTGCTCCATGGTTTGGACGATGTCGATATCCGCGGCGCGGGTTCTGGCCTCAATGCCACTGGCGACAAGGCCATCCCGGAGCGCTGCAACATAATCAATGGAGCTGGCGTAGAGTCGAAAACCAGGGAAGCTGCGCTCACCCTCCAGTGGCGGATCACCCTGCCAGCCTAATGGTTGGACAGCACGGCCATCGAGAAAATCTTCCGTGGCAATGACCAGATCCAGTGGCACAAAGGCGCCATCGCGTGCAAATGCGGCAAGACGCGTAATGCCGACCACGGTCAGTTTGACATGCACCCGCTCGCTCTGGCCGTTATGGTGGCGGTTCAGGCTGCCATCTATTTGGCCGCCAATACCAACCTTGAGTTTTCTGGCCGCAGATTCAGAGAGCACGATCTGATGCAGGCCCACAGGTATGGTGATATTTTTGCGAAACAGCGGTTCACCCTCTGCGGTTGGGATCAGCTCGGTGGGGATAATGCGCGGGGCCGTATCACTCTTGAGCTGCATGGTGGCGGCAAGGCTTCGGGTACGCGGAATAACAAAGGCCACTTCCGACTTTGCACGTACGGCACTGAACCACTCTGGGCCGTAGTGGCCGCTCCCCACGGGTCGGATCTCCCGGTTACGCGGGTCTTCGACCAGCTGCTCCATCATGCTGCCGATGATGCCAAACTTGAGGGCAAAGAGGATCATCATGGGGGCCAATACCGCAGCCAACGCCAAGATAAAGCAGCTGGACATCTGCCACTCATAAAAGTAGTCGGTCAATGCCAGCCTGAGGATATTGCGCATTTTTCGGATGGGGTTGGACACTTTATTTCACCATCTCAGCCCGTAACCTTTGTTTCGGTTACGGTGCCAGCCGCATTTTGAGTGGTGCGATGCGCCAGTCGGCGCAATCCCAGTTGTTTGATATGTTTCCAATCATGACTGGCAATAATGACAGTGATCCGCATCTCTTCCACCAGCTCAACAAACAGTGCCATGATCTTTCGGGCGGCAATGGGATCCAGCGAGGCAGTGGGTTCATCCGCAATCACGATAGAGGGGTGATGCGCCAGTGCCCGGCCAATGGCGACACGTTGCCGTTCGCCCGTTGATAACAGCTCTGGACGTTTATCCAGGTGGCGTTCGATACCCAGGTTTTTTGCCAGATTTTCCACTGTGCCATCATCCGGCATGCCCAACAGTTGACGTGAGAGATTGATGTTATCGCGCACCGTCAGGTACGAAAGCAGCCCGCCTGTATGCATCACATAGCCGATACGGTGCTTGCGCAGATCACCCATAAAATTGAGATCCTTCTGCAACCACGCCTTGGCCACATCGATGGGGGGTGCCTCTTTTTCTGGTCTGAAACGGAATGCCCCCGCGCCGGTGGGGCGCAGGATCATGGCTAGAATATCCAGCAGTGTGCTTTTGCCACAGCCGCTATGGCCAATCAGTGCGATCTTTTCGCCCAGTGAGATCTGCAGGCTGGGGACAGTGAGACGAAACTCAATGCCTTCAGCCATACGGGTCATTATCACATCACGCAGGTGATAGATGAGTACCTGCTCATCTCCGGTCAGGCTTCCGCTCGGTATTTGAGTTGCAGCGTATTTCAGGGCAGCATGTCCAGGGCAACGGGAAAGACAGAGTCGCCGGTTATGGGGCCACCATCCAGTGAGATCCAGAGATCGGTGTGGTCATGCAGCGCCTGATAGTAGCTGATCTTGCGCTCCAGCCGGTGGGTAAATTTCAGCTGGCGTTTGGCGGGCCAATCCGCCCAGTTATCCAGGGAGAGGTTCATCACCTCGCCGGTATAGGGTAGATCTTCAATATATTCGCGCATATAGCCCAGATCGGCCAGGTTGCTGCCGCCAGAACCGGTGGCCCGGGTGCTGCCCTGTATCTCACCGGGATCACGGCTCAGGGTAGCGGAGAGGCTTTTCAGGTAATTGAGAAAATTGCGCGGTGAGAGCAGCCCATCTTCAGCCGCGATCAAGACCTGTTTCAGCACATACTGCAGGTCACTCAGCTGATCGCGGGTCAGCAGTACGCGCACATCCAGTGTTGAAAGTGCCGGATTTTGAAAATCACGATCCACCAGCCAGGCGTTGAACACCTCCGGTACAGCCCCACCCTGGCTGCTCTGCAGATAGCGCATGCGCAGGGCATACCCCAGCTTCGCCACCTTTTCCTGAAATTTGGCCAGCTTGTTATCCGGGGCGGGCCGCTCTTCAAGTATCGGTTCAGGGGCAAGTTCCGGCTCGGATCTGGGCGCCCGAGCCTTTTCCAGCTCAACCACCGAGCGCACCTGTTCGGTGATCTGCGACGCCAGTGCATCCAGTACCCGGCCAAACTCACTGACCTTGCCCATCTTGACGCCGTAATAGAAGTCACCAATGCCGGGGTACTGGGAGATCTCTCTGTACTGTCGGGCGGCAGCGGCATGGTTGGGCTGGCCGATGGGTGTGCGCAGATGCAGCACCCAGATGGAGACCCCCTTCTCCAGCGCCAACTGCCTCAGCTCATCCTCGCTCAGGCCGGTACTGCTGAGCGGATCATCCGCAGAGCGTGCCCCCGCATCGGTGATCAGTACCACATAACGTGCGGCATAATCGCCCCGATCCAGCTCTTTGATGGCGCGTTTGATACCGGCATAGGCATCCTCAATAAAGTCCTGACTGGAGACCTTTGCCGGTGTGAGGCTGGCCGCTCCCCTGAAAAATGTGGTTGCATCCGTCCCCTCTTTCAGCGAGACAAAGGTGCGTGACAGATACTCCAAATCGGGTGAGGCCGCGAGATTGTCCCGATAGGCGACCAGGCCAAAGCTGACCTCATCCTTAAGCCCCGCCCGGTCAATGGATCGGTAGACCTTGCGCACCGCCTCGCGGGTACGGTCGATGTATGGCCCCATCGAGTTGGTGGCATCGGTGACAAAGACCAGACCAGAGCGAAAACGTCTGGCCTTTGGTTTAGCGGCCACCTTTTGTGCCGGTTTCTGTGCAGCGGGGGATAGAGTCTCTTTCAGTGGCACCGTGGTCACCTGCAGCATCATAGCCTGTTCGTTGCCCAGATAGATATCCTCATGCTGCTGGATAGGCACCAGATAGAAATCCTCCTGAATATCGACATGCCGCTCGGGCTGGATGGCAATGACCGGGGAGTCACTCTCCAGCGTCCCGGCTACCGCTCTTTGATAGAGCTGCTGGTAGGCAGAGAGATCATTGGACTGAATCAGCTTTTTCAGCGCATCCCGCTCTTTGAAGAGCAATACGCGGTTCTGCATCGCCGGATTGCGGAAGGCAACGGTCAATACCTGATTCCAGGGTATGAGCTGCTTTTTTTGCACCCAGCCCTGGGTATTGCCGTGGCTGTCGGTACCGACCTTCGTCCACTTCTCTTTACCGATCTGACGCTCCCCATAGATGTAAAAGACGGTAAAGGGTTTGACCTCACGTAGCGCATGGGCCGATCCTGCAGAGATATGCAGCATGGCGCCAGGGCGGGCCAGGACTCGCTGGTAGAGTGCGCTCTTGCCCGGCATCAACAGTGGCTTTTGCCGTTCAGCCCAGACAGGCATGGCCCCGCCAAAAAGCAAAGCCAGCATGAGTACAGCAGTAAATACTACCCGTTTATTTATCATGGTTTTGCTCCGATCTACTGCCACTGCAGGGCCAGCTGTTTTGCTTCGGCGCTGCCGCCCGCTGCCCGCTGCTCCATCCGGGCGCGGAAATCATTCAGCTCTCTCTGGGCAGTGGCCTGGCCACCTCTGGCTGCCTGCCGATACCATTTATAGGCCTGCACCAGGTCGGGCTGATCCAATATGCTGGTCTGCTTTGAGTAATGTGCAGGGTCATACATCCTGGCCAATATCTGCGCTGCTGGGACATACCCCTCTCTGGCTGCGAAAAAATAGAGCAGATAGGCATCTGTGTATCTGCCCTTTGCCTTGAATGCCGCTGCCGATTTAGCAATCTGCTTCAGATTGGCTGGCCCTTTTTTTGCTCTGAATTCAGCAATAAGTGCTCTGGCTGAAGCCCCAGGGCGTTGTCTGACCGCTACGCTGGATTCGGCCTTGGGCGTGGTTTTTGGTGCGGCGGCAACAGGCTCGTTGAGTGCCGGTTTTGATGCCGATACAGGAGCCGGCTGAATAATACTGGGTGCAGGACTCTCGACTATTGCTGCCGTTTTTTTAGGCATGCTGATGATTTTGGTCGGCTCATTATCAGAAAACAGGTAAAAGCCAGCTACCCCAGCCAGAACCAGCATCACTATAATCTTGGGAAGAGGGTTCGGCTTTTTTTTCCTCGGAGCAACCTCTCTGAAGAGATCGTTCTGGAAGCCATTATCGGCCATATTCATATCATTTACCTTTGAGCTTATAGATATACCGCTGCACCACTCTCCAACTGGAGCGGGTTGGATTTTACACCAATAACGGTATGGATCGATAAGGGCTAAGAGGATTTACTTTCATCCGTTTCAGAACCCAGCAGGATAGCCATCCAGCGCGTCTCCTCACTACTGTCCAGGGCGATCTTGAGGGTCATTGTCAGCGGCACGGAGAGAAACATGCCGACCGGGCCAAGCACCCAGCCCCAAAATACCAATGAGAGAAAGACCACCAAGGTAGAGAGCCCCAGGCCGCGCCCCATGAAGCGGGGTTCTATGACATTACCCACCAGATTATTCACCACCAGATAGCCAAGGGCCGACCAGAGTACAGCACCGGGGCCAAGCTGCACCCGCGCCAGCAACAGTGCCGGGATGGCCGCAATGATAGATCCGATATTGGGCACATAGTTGAGCAGAAAGGCCAGGGTACCCCACAGCACGGGGTAGTCCACACCGATCACCCAGAGCCAAACGGCAACAACCAGGCCCGTTA